>JAKQGS010000267.1 GCA_029556045.1 Pseudomonadota bacterium
ACTTGCGAGCCCAGCTAGAAGCCCAGGGTTTTGGTCGTGTGCTGGTTGACGGCCAGATTATGAAAATCGATGAATGCAATCTCAAGACATTGAGCCAAAGCGATGTGGTGATCGATCGCACCGCCGTCAATCCGGAAAACATGTCGCGGTTGGTGGATTCGTTAAACCTGGCGTTCAAAGTGGGGCGCGGGGTGATGGCGGTGGTGAAGGGGGACGGTCCACGGCGGTCCTACAGCAATCAAATGCGCTGCCAACCCTGTGGCATCGATTACCGGGAGCCCAGCTCTGCTCTGTTTAATTTCAATCACCCTCTGGGAGCCTGTGAGGTGTGTCAGGGATTTGGTCAATCGCTGGCCCTCGATGAAGACAAGGTGATCCCGGATCGCTCGCTGTCGCTGGCCAAAAAGGGAGTTGCCCCGTGGAATTTTGGGCAACATGAGGCCTACTACAATGTGGCTTTGAAAAGCGCGTCAGCGGAAAAAATCGACAAGAACAAACCCTTTGCAGATTACTCACCGCGCGAGTGGAGCTGGTTATTTGACGGGGATGCCAAAGGATCGTTTCCAGGGGTGAGGGGGTATTTTGCCTGGCTTGATTCCAAAAAATACAAGCCCCATTACCGCATTCATGCGGCGCGGTTTCGCCGTTATGTCACCTGCCCGCAATGTGCGGGTCAGCGATTGAATCAGTTTGGTCTGGCCTGCCGCATCCAAGGGGAAAACATGGCTCAGGTGGCGGGAAAGGCCGTGAAAGATCTCCAGCGGTGGTTGCAGGATCTGATGGCAGCCGCCGATCGTTTGTCCCATAGTGCGCAGGGTCACCATGGCACTCATTCTTTCGGGGTGCGGGAGGCATTGGATGAAGGACTGGCTCGAGTCGGATATATGATGAAAATTGGTTTGGGTTACCTCACCCTGAACCGCTCTGCTAAAACTTTGTCGGGTGGGGAATTGCAGCGGATCAACATGGCCAGTTGCCTCGGCAGTGCCCTGACCGATACCCTGTTTTGCCTGGATGAACCCAGCAGCGGTCTCCATGCCCGCGACAGCCGCAATCTACTCGAGGTGATTCAGGAGCTCAAGCATCTGGGCAACACCGTGGTGGTGGTGGAGCACGAAAAAACCATTATCGAAGGGGCCGATCGCCTGATGGAAATCGGGCCGGAGGCTGGCCACAAAGGGGGCCATCTTGTTTTTGAGGGGAATCCCCGCCAGCGTTTGCAAGCCATTGAGCCGGATTGGGCCGGCATGCGCACGGCGTTCGACAAGATGCCGGAGGAGTTCATTGAACTGGCGGGAGTCCGCACCCATAACCTGAAAAATATCAATGTTCGTTTTCCCATCGGTCGTCTGACGGCAGTGTGTGGGGTGAGCGGCAGCGGTAAAACCAGTTTGATCGAATACACGCTGTTTCCTCTGCTGCAGTCCGCTCTCAGGATGGAGAGGGACCGTATGCCGCAGGAACCGATGGCGGTCGGGGTTGGCCCTGTCCGCACCATTCAGAAACACCATCAGGTGATCCTGGTGTCACAAGAGGGGATTGGTCGCTCCACCCGCTCCAATATTGCCACCTACCTCAACGTGCTGGGGGATATTCGCAAAGTGCTGGCGGCGCAGCCGTTGGCCAAATCCCAGGATCTCACCGCCAGCCATTTTAGTTTTAACCGTCCGGGTGGCCGTTGTGAAACCTGTGAAGGGCTCGGGACAGTGGTGGAGGATCTATCGTTTCTGGGGGAAATGGCGGTGGTGTGCCCTGTTTGCGAGGGGCGTAGATTTACGGACGATGTGCTGAATGTGCGGTATAAAAATCTTAACCTGCTGGATATTCTAAATCTCACCGTCACTCAGGCCCGAGAGTTCTTCTTTGACACTCCCGCAATTGCGCGGGTATTGGATGCGGTCATCGATCTTGGTCTGGGATATGTCACCCTCGGACAATCCACCTCGTCGTTCTCGGGGGGAGAAGCCCAACGGCTAAAACTGCTGAGTTTGCTGAAGGACAATCGTGGTGATAAGCCGGCCATCCTGATTTTTGACGAACCGACAACCGGACTGAGTGACCATGATGTTCACAATCTATTGAAGCAGCTGCGGGCCTTGACCGCGCAGGGACACACCGTCATTGTGGTGGAGCATCATCTCGGGGTTTTGAAAGCAGGGGATTGGCTGGTGGAAATCGGTCCGGATGCAGCGGATCTTGGGGGAGAACTGGTTTTTGAGGGGCCGCCGTCCGGCATCAAACGGAGCCCACGCTCATTGACGGCACCGTTTCTCTACGTTGCCGGTGGCGACAAACCAAGGGTTGCCGAGGGGCGAGTATGACACTTTTTCAAAAAGCAGGAGCATCGTTATGAGTCGCTATACCCAGAACAAACTGGCGATGACGGTTCCCAGGATCCAGGACCGTAAATCGCGCCAGGAAAAAATCACCATGGTGACCTGCTATGATGCGGCCTTTGCCCGGCTGGTGGAGCTGTCCGGTATGGACATGGTGTTGGTGGGGGACAGTGTTGGCAATGTGATGCTGGGATACGATGATACCACCCGCGTGACAATGGATCAGATGGTTCACCACACCGCAGCGGTGTCCCGGGTACTGAAAACGCCGCTGTTGGTGGCGGACATGCCCTTTCTGTCCTATCAGACCTCTGTTGACGATGCCGTGCGCAATGCCGGAAGACTGGTGCAGGAGGGGGGAGCCCAGGCGGTGAAGTTGGAGGGTGGGCGCCGTTGGGTCTCCCATATTGAGGCCATTGTTGCGGCTGGTATTCCCGTCATGGGGCATCTCGGTCTGACCCCTCAAAGTGTACATGTGCTGGGGGGATACCGGGTGCAAGGACGCGACGGGGACGCGCAAAAGCGGTTGATGGAGGATGCCCGTGCTTTACAGGATGCCGGATGTTTCAGTCTGGTGATGGAGCTTGTGCCGGCCGCTTTGGCGGAAAGGGTGACAAAAAGTCTGCAAATCCCTACAATTGGGATTGGCGCTGGCGCCGCCACCGACGGTCAGGTGTTGGTACTCCAGGATCTTCTCGGTTTTGACCCGGAGTTCAGGCCGAAATTTTTAAAAACTTACGCTGATCTGGGGACGGTGGTGACTTCGGCCCTCCAGCGGTATGCCGAAGATGTGCGGTCCGGGCAGTTTCCCGGACCGGAACACCAATTTGATTGAGATGGGGACTATGACAAAACGCGACTACTACGAAATTCTGGGATTGGAAAAATCAGCTTCCGCTGCGGACATCAAAAAAGCCTACCGTCGTCTGGCGATGGAATATCATCCCGATCGGAACCAGGGCAATGCGGATGCGGAAGAAAAATTCAAGGAAGCTTCCGAAGCTTATGAGGTTTTGTCGGACGAGAACAAACGCAAGGTTTACGATGCCTATGGTCACGCCGGTCTGTCCGGACAAGGATTTCAGGGGTTCAGTGACGTCAACGACATCTTTTCAAGTTTTGGATCAATATTTGAGGAATTCTTTGGCTTTGGTGGTGGTGGCGGCGGTCGCAATGGGCGGCGGCGTGGCGCGGATCTTCGTTACGACCTGTCGATTTCGTTTGAGGAAGCGGCGTTTGGCGTGGAGCGGGACATTGAATTTGAGCGTCAGGCGGTGTGTCTGACCTGTGCTGGCACGGGCGCCAAACCAGGATCGGCCCCGCAAACCTGTGGCACCTGTCGCGGCGCAGGACAATTGCGTCGCAACCAGGGCTTCTTCACCATGGCGGTGACCTGTCATACCTGTCAGGGGGCTGGCACCGTGATAAAAGATCCCTGTGGAGAATGCCACGGATCTGGTGCGGTGGCGGAAAAACGAAACGTTAAAGTTAAGGTTCCCGGTGGCGTCGATAATGGCGTGCGCCTCAGGGTTTCTGGCGAAGGTGAGGGCGGACTCAACGGTGGCCCATCCGGCGATCTCTATGTGTTTCTGAACGTGGCGGATAGCAAAATTTTTGAGCGGGATGGGCAGGACGTTATTCTCCGTCGCCCCATCGGCATTGCCCAGGCGGCATTGGGCTGCAAAATCATGGTGCCCACCCTCGATAAGGGCGAGAAGGAGATCTCGGTCGCGGCTGGAACCCAGTATGGCGACCGGATGACACTAGCCGGAGAAGGTATTCCCAAGCTGCGCGGTGTTGGTCGCGGTGATCTGCATGTGGAGTTTGAGGTGGTGGTTCCCAAGAAACTCTCCCGTGAGCAAAAAGAGCTTTTGGAGAAATATGCCGCCATCAGCCAGGAGGATGTTGCACACGGGCAGTCGGGTTTTTTTAATCGCCTCTTTGGGGACTAGAATATCTGGTTAGGGTTATGCCTTCGGCGTCATAAGGTGGGTGACCGCCTTCATGACGGTGTCGAGGGCAAAAACATCGAGATTGCGGACATTATAATGGTAACCGCGATAGATGGCCTCTTCGGTATTGTCCTCCAGTTTGCCCTTCCCCACCGATTTCAGCGGGCTTAAAAGGTGCAGCATGTCGTTGCTCAGGAAGATGGTTGCCTGGCCTTCTTTGAATTTATAATCCATGGCCATGACGTTGTAGAATTTGCGATCCACTTTGCAGTCCTGGCAAAATTTCCATTTAAAGCGGGGGGCTTCGCTGGCGGTGTTTTCCGCCGTGCATTTGGGGCAGAATTCCAGAACCCGAAAGTTTTTTGACGTTAGGTAGCGGAAAACCACGAGACGACGCAGTACCGGATGATTGGCAAGGTGGATGAAGATCTGGTTTTTCTGGTCAAATAGGGCTTTTTTGTCGGCGACGTTTTCCGCTTTTTTAGCATGGCTGGTGAGAATCAGCGCCAATATCATCTTGTAACCGATTAAACGCTGATCCCGCGGTGTATTGGCAAAGTTTTCCAGCAGAGCTTCATAACGGCGGAACAGGGGCGCCAGTTCCCGGTCGGGGCAACGAGCCAGGATCAAGTCGCCTGCCATCTGGAGCTTGATGCTGCCGGAGGGAATCTTTTTTTTGGCGGCGCTGGCTTTCTGGGCGTCTGCAGTCACAGTTTGATCCCTGCTTTGTCAAATGATTTTGCCTAATTGTCATCATAGCCGCAGTTGGCTGGTGATACAATATGAGATTTTACGCAGGGGAAAGCGCGTTTATATGGCCTGACCGATTCCTCGTATCCCTTCAGTCGGGGTCACCCGGGAGGCCACAATGGCCGGGTAAAGACTGGCCATGATGCAGATCGCCACGGACGATAGGGCCACCCCCGCATAGACCACAGGGCTGTATTGGACGGGCAGGGACCGCAGCAAATACGGCTCTGGCAACTCAATGAATTGGTATTTTTGCAGGGCTTTCGAAATGGCAAATGCCAGGATCACACCGGCGACACTGCCGATCATTCCGATGTAGATGCCCTGCTTTACAAAAAGCTGCACGATCTGGTTGTTGCGGGCCCCGAGGGCTTTCATGATGGAGATGTCTTTTTGCTTTTGCGAGACCGATACATAAATCGTGGTCAGGATATTAAAGCCAGCCACCAGCACCACCATGGCCACAATCAGCGCGATCACCACCCGCTCCTGCTCCATCGCCTCAAACATCGGGCGGCTGAAGGATTGCCACTCCCGGAAGGTCAGATTGTGTTTTTCCTGGAGTTTGGCGGTGACCGTGACACTCTCCATCGGCTTGTAGAGGCCAATTTCCAAGCCGGTCACCACGTCACCCATTTTAAAGAATCGTTTGGCTGCCGGCAGGCTGATGGCGGTGAGGCGGTTGTCGTAGGTTTTTAATCCGGAGTTATAGACCCCGATAATGCGAAAGGGATGCATTTCCGTCGCCTGATCGGTCGATGGGGATAGGAGTTGGATCACATCCCCCACTTTGGCATCGATGATTCCCAGCAGGCCACTGCCGATAATCAGGCCGGGGGCATCGGGAAGCGGTTGGCCTGCCTTGACCTGATCTAATTCCTGCTGCAATTCATCCAAGGCGGTTGGGGGGGTCACCAACTCCCGGATGGACTGAACCTTTTCCCTCTGATGGGGGGAAATGCCGCGCACCAGAACCCCATGCATAATGGAATGGCGCTTGAGCATGGTCTCCGCATGCACAAAGGGGGAGACATCCTTGATATCGTCTGGAAAGTCTCCCTTCAGGATCTCCCCCCACTTTTCGGGATTGGTCATGCCGGCCGGATAGCGATAGGCCATAATATGGGCGTTGGCGTTGAGAAAGCGTTTGTGCAATTCCGACTCAAATCCGTTGATCACCGAGAGCACCACGATCAATGCCGCCACCCCGATGGCCAACCCCACAAAAGAAAGCAGGGTGATCCAGGATACAAATCGGTTTTCCCGGCTGGAGGTCAGATAGCGAATGGCAACATAACGACTAAACACGGAACCTCACAAAAATTAGGATGGTCTTGGGCCATCATGCTTTCATCGACTGCAACGCCCGCGCGGCATCGACCGCGAAATAGGTCAGGACGGCATCCGCTCCTGCCCGTTTGAATCCCAGGAGAGATTCCAGCATGCAGGGGGTCTCCTGCAACCATCCCGCCTGGGACGCTGCTTTGAGCATGGCATACTCGCCACTCACCTGATAGACAAATGTAGGAACCTTGAATGTTTCTTTCACCCGGTAGACCACATCGAGGTAGGGCTGTCCCGGTTTGACCATGATGATATCGGCACCCTCCGCGATATCCAGAGCCGCTTCCTTGAGGGCTTCGTCGCTGTTTCCCGGATCCATCTGATAGGTGAATTTATCACCCTTGCCCAGAGCCGCCGCAGAACCCACCGCATCCCGGAAGGGGCCATAAAACGCGGAGGCATATTTGGCGGCATAGGACAAGATGCCCGTATGAATAAAACCTTCACGATCCAAAGCCTGACGGATACGTCCGATGCGTCCGTCCATCATGTCGGAGGGGGCCAAGATATCGGCTCCGGCGGCCGCATGGCAAAGGGCCTGCCGGCACAACACGGCTGTTGTCTCGTCATTGAGCACATACCCCGCATCGTTGATCAGACCATCCTGCCCGTGGCTGGTGTATGGATCCAGAGCGATGTCCGTGATCAGGCCCAGCTGCGGAAAATGATTTTTGAGCAGTTTGAGGGTGCGGGGCACCAGACCCTGGGGGTTATAGGCCTCCGCCGCATCGAGAGACTTTCCTGCACCATCGATCACCGGAAATAGGGCCATGGCGGGAATACCGAGAGAAACACACTCTTCCGCTTTTTTGACCAGAAGATCGATCGTCAGTCTTTGCACGCCCGGCAGCGAGGGGATGTCGAACGATTTGTTATGACCTTCCATGACAAAAACCGGAAGAATCAGGTCCGCCGGTGTCAGGGCAGATTCCCGCACCAATTGCCGCATAAACCCCTGATGGCGCAGCCGCCGGGGGCGGGTGGTGGGAAATTGTCCGTAGTCAGTCATATCGACTCCTTCTCAGCCAGCTTGTCTCAACGGCGGTCCTCGCCTCCCGCGCACCTAGCCATAATATTTATGAGGCGGCTTCTAAGCAAGTTAACAAGGAAGTGCGCGCCGGGAAAGGAAAATGCTGCTGCGAGAGCCGAGGTTCACGGGTTTGCAACCCGTTCTGAGCGCAAGGGGGGACGCACCAGGGATAATGACATGCCATAGGCCAGGGCAATGGCGACCGCATCGCTCACATCGTAGGGAAGACTGCCCCGGTTAAATTGAAGCAGCATCTGCAAAGCCAGGGCTATCTGCTCCTTAGTGGCATGTCCCGACCCCGCAACGGTCTTTTTCACGGCAGTGGGGGTGATTTCTTCCACGGCGATACCGTGGCGGCGTACGGCGGCGATCAGGGCGCCGCGAGCCTCTCCCAACCTCAGGGCGGATTGGTGATTCAGTCCGGTGAAAGCCTTTTCCATCACGCAGATATCCGGACGCCATTCTCCGATCAGACCATAGAGGGCTTCATGCATATAACCGATACGTTCCGCATGGGACTGTTTGAGGTCGGCTTTCAGGGAGCCGGCATCAACGATTTTAAAATGACGTGGTTGAAAAGCGTGAGTATCGGGGACCTGCAGGACCGCAAATCCTGCCACCTTGCTCCCAGGATCGATTCCGAGGATCAACATGGATGTGTCGCTAGGTATGGTGAAATTTTGGACATAGTGGAAGGAGTATAACTCCTTTTACCAGCCAGGGAAACGGCAATCCCCAAGTTGCAATAGGCCAAAGGAGATTCAATGAATTATTTCTGATAGACCTTGGGATCAATCCCGTATTTTTCAAGTTTGCGCAGCAGGGTGACTTTGGTCATCTGGGTGTGTTCGGCGGTTTGATTAATCCGGCCCTTAAATGCTTTCAGAGCCTTTTGAATGAATTCTTTTTCAAAGCGCTCTTTGAGGATGGGGTATTTCAGATCGGAAAAGTCGGTGGAAAACGGCGGTTTGTCGCTGTTTTCCTGCCCCGCGGCTCGTTCTCCTGCCTGATGACCGGATGTTCCTCCAGAGGCATCGAGGTTTTGCGCCTTTTGGATATGGGGGGGTAATGAGGACATGGTGATGCGATTGGTGGGTTCAACTATGAACGCGTGTTCGATCACATTCTCAAATTCCCGGATATTGCCGGGCCAGGGGTAAGATTTGAGTGCCTTGAGGGTGGTTTCGTCGAATCCAAAAATTTCACGTCCGTGGCTGATATTGTATTTTTCAATCAGGTGCTGGCCGATGCTTTCGATGTCCTCCCAACGGTCCCGCAATGGGGGAATGGTGATGGGGAGCACGTTCAACCGATAAAAGAGGTCGGAGCGAAATTCGCCTTTTTGAATCATGTCTTCAAGGGGTTTATGGGTGGCGGAAATAATCCGCACATCAACCTTGACCTCCATGCTTCCCCCAACAGGGGTAAACATTTTCTCCTGCAAAACCCGCAGGAGTTTGACCTGCATGGCGGCGCTGATGTCGCCGATTTCGTCCAGGAAGATCGTACCCCCCGACGCATGCTGGAACCGGCCAGGTTTTTTGCGATCAGCGCCCGTAAAAGCACCCTTTTCATGGCCAAAAAGCTCGCTTTCGATCAAAGCTTCGGGGATTGCCCCGCAGTTCACCGCCACAAAGGGCCCCTTGGCCCGGTCAGAATTGGCATGGAGGGCCCGTGCCACCAGCTCCTTACCGGTCCCGCTTTCGCCACGAATCAACACGGAGGTGTCGACCTTTGAAAGCTTGCGAATCAAAGTAAATACTTCCTTCATCGCCTTGGATCGACCGATCATCTCCCGTCCTTCGCCAAATTGAAGGCTTTCGGCGGAAGGGGCCGGAGAGGTGGCTGCCTGTATCGGTACCGAACTTGTTGTTCGGGGAAGTTTGGCAAGCAGGCCCGCCAATTGGCTGTGGCTTAAAGGCTTTTCAAGGTACTCCTGCGCTCCGGACTTCAGTGCGCTCACGGCATCCCGCACATCGGGGCGAGGGGTTGTCACGTAAATCGGTACCGTGGGCCACAGGACGTGCAGGTGCTCGATCAAAGCGATCCAGCGCTCAGAAATCGTGCTGCTGATAATCATGCATTGATAAGGGGTTTCACTATCGATGGCGCTTATGAGAGCCAGCTCGTCGCTGTATCCGTCCACGGTTGCGCCCAGGCGCGAAAGGGTGCCCTGCATCTCCTTGCGGTGGTCCAAATTGTCTTCGGCGATAAGGATACGGAGCATCGTGATGCGACCTGTTTTGGGGTTAACACTCTGTAAATAAAGAATAAATTTATCAGAATTTCAACACTTAAATCGCGAACTTATAGTTGTTAATTAACATCATTAAATATCGATGTCAAATTATTAAAATACTATAAAAATAATCAAATCATAAAAACATATTAAGGACGCACACCGACAATGGGTATTCATGGTAAAATATGGTGACATCTTCATAACTTAAAACTTAGAGGCGCCTTTATGGAACCGGCATCACGGTCGCAGCGATCGCATTTGACGGCGACGGAGATTAAAAAAGTCACCCGCCTCCAGATGGCTCGTCTTGCCAACCTCGCGCAAGACATGAAGTTGGACGAGGAGATTCGATCATTCTGGGAAGAAGCCATTTTGAAGGGGCTGGACAAAGCACTGGCGGCTGAAAAGATAAGGGTCCCGCAGCGTGCTCTGGAAGACTTTCTCCTGAAGATCCGCCACAAGGTGGAAGCTGGCTCGGACTGGAGCCAATTGGCCGGCATCGGCTGGGAGCTGCTGGCGCAGTTTCCTACCCCCGAGGCTGGCAGTAAGGTGCTGGAACTGGCTTGCCTCTACGGAGCGACTGAAGATGCTTTGGATGTCCTTAAACAGATCGCCAAGTTTCCGGTAGAGACCTACTTCACGGTTAATCCGGAACTGCGCAGCTATCTGCTGCTGAAACTATGGTTGGCTAAACAGGACAAGGCTCTGCGTCGATTCCTGCAAACCCCGGGCTTTGATGATCGATTGCTGCCCCTGGAACGTTTGTACAACTTTTGGCTGGTGTTTGGCTCCGACGATCCGGCCCGCGCTTTTGTCTATTATCAGCGTCACGAAGAGGAATTAACCCACGCCGTGCAGGAGTTTGGTGCCAAACTTCAGCTGTCGGAAGGACGCTTTAAGTTGACAGTGGGAAAGCTGGCCATGCAGGCCGGCTACGAAGCCATTGCCCGCCGGGTTCTTGAGTCTATTTCCAAGAACGCTACGGAATACCGCGATGCTCTGCAGTTGCTGCTCCATGTCAACATCGAAAAAGATGATAAAGGGCAATGCCCGTTAACCCGAAAGCTGGCGGCGGAAAAAGGCTGGCGTGAGCGATTAAAGCTCTTTTATGAGTTTCTGAGCGAGTCCCGTCGACTGGGTGCCATCAAAGATGCCCAGCGGCCGGCCCTGAACGAGCTGTTAAAGGACCCCCTGAAGTGGGTTCCTGCCATCCCGGAAGCATGGGCGGCGGTGTCGCAGATGATTTGCGACTTTGCCTCCATGGAAGATATCCTGCCGGATCTTTATGCCGTATGGACCAGCAATGCCGTGCGGTTTCATCCCTTCCTTGCGGACAAGGGTCTATGGGGGCCGGTGCGGCAATTGCAATCGGGAGATGCCTGCCGTGACAGTTACTGGCAGGGTATCGCGCATTTTCACTATTTTGTGGCGGGTGGTGACGAAGGGGAGCGAGACCTGTGTGAGGCCTTTGAAAAAATTCAGGCGGCGGAAAGTCAATGGGGGCGACCCCTGCCGGTGGATTGGCAGGGGCTGCACCAAGGGGCCACGCAATTTATCGCCAAATCCCCCCTCCTGGCGGAGCGGCATCGCATCAGCAAACTTCGTCAGCTGAGCATTGCCGTGGGGGCCCGTCAACTTTCCGAGCAGGACATTGCGGAGTATCTCCTCAAGTCGGAGTCCGTGCCATCCTACGTGCTGGATCACTTGGATCAACTGGCACGCCGCAGCCAGTTCAAGGAAGTGGAGTACCGGATCATTGAAAAGCGGGCGAATTGCTCCCACTATACCAATCGGGAACTGGATCGCCTCTGGGATATGGCCACCCAGGATCAGGACCACGATCTCGCCTGGCGTGTGGCCACGATTCTCAACGCCCGTGGAGCGCTGCTGGACAAAGCGCAGCATGCCTGGGGAATATCCGGGGAAAAACGCAATGAATATGCCTTGCATAAATTGCCATGGAATCTGGCTAAACACCTCCTGGATGGATTGGACAAGGAAGAGCACAAATTTTTGTCTGCTGTTTTAAAAGTGGGTCCCCTGTTGCCGGATTTAGTGGCGTTGACGGATGACAAGGTTAAGGTCGTGCGTCCGGCTTCCGTGAAAGCAGGCTCGATGGAAGCGGCGGTGGAAGGTTGCCTTGGTGGTCTGGATTGGTTGGCTGTACCACGCCGGCACTATCGATTCAGCCATGACGGTATCGCCATGGGTGGCTTGCAGGTCCCTTCGTTTATTCAGGTCCTCCCCAATAACACCTGGAGTTATCTGCTGATTCGACTCGGGGAGCGTTTGGGCCTGTCCGCATGGTTGTGGCAGTTGAGTTGGCTCAATCAAAAGCTTGAGGGCGTCATGCCTAAGCTTGCCATGGGAGTCGAGGATAAGTTTTCCGGTCAAATCGCCAAATGGCTTAAAACCTTGGGCCCCGAGCAGCGCAGCGCCTGGTATGACTTGGTCGCTATGGCCGGCAAGATGACCGATCAGCGGGGGTTGGAGCTTCTGACCCTGCTGGTGTCCCGTCTGGCGGTCGTTCTCAACCAAAACCACTTTCAGGCCTTGCAGTCACTGCGGACCATGCGCACTCCGGCCCATGTGATATGGCAGGTGGAAAATTGGATACTTTCGTCCACCTACGGCAAAATACGACGCACGCTGGGAACCCTGAATCGTGTTCCGGTGCCCGGGGCGCTGCAAGGAATCAGTGTCGTGAAACGGTTGGAAAACTGATCCTGGCCGGTTCTCCCATTTAACTCATAGGGTCTGATGCGATGTACTTTTTATTTTTGGGGATTCTGGCCGTTTTCGGCGTTACCAGCTCTCTCTGGGCTCAGACATTTGAGCCGGTACCTGTTTTTGTCGAGCAGCCCAACGTCGATGATTTATCGGACGCTGATCAGTCCATGATCCGAAAAAATATTTGGCCCACACTGTGCAAAAGACTGGGGGAGACGCTGACCGTTGGAAAAAATCCCACTGGGATGGGTTTTTTCAAGTCCTTTACCTGCGGTAAAGGTGCAAAGACCGACGCTCAATCCTGGTGGATTGAAACCATCATCACCGAAGACGATGGGCTGACCATCAAAATCAAGCACCGATGGCAGATGGGGCAGGAAGGCGTGGTGGAAGCCTCAGTGGTGATCCCCTGGCATCGGAAGTTACCAGCGGTACTCAAAGAAAAATCCGTCATCGCTTTAATGGGGGCAAGCCTGCTGGATCAATTACCTGCGGATCGGTATATGCAACTTGGCGCTGACGGCACGCTTGTGGCACCCGGAAGTAAACGAGTCCCAAAAGGAGCGGATAAGGCTGGCGAAGACGCAACCTACTTTGTCTTTGCTCTGCGTCGCGTTGAAGACCGGCAGCTCTGGGCCCCCATTGTGGTGGGGCGTGTGACGAGAAAGTCCGGTGACACGGAATGGAAGATGGATAGCGTGACTGGTTTGAATACACCTGGGAGATACTGGCTTAAAGATACCCGTGGCCGGGGGGGGCAAAAAGCCAGGTATGAGGAAGAGCTCGGGCAGATGCTGGTCAAAAAGGGAATGAAAACGTCGTTTCTCGAAAGTCTGGCCATGGAAACCTTTAAGGGTGGCTATACCGGGATCCGGTGGGGCAAGGCGTTTGCCAACAACGATCCGTTTCTGGCCAATTCATCCATCGTTGGCCTGTTGGTGGAAATCCGCGGAGGCCCCCTTAAGGGATTGCGCTGGTACCTTGATTACTCCCCCCAGACGCGAGCCGTTCTGGATGGAGAAAAATATCACTTTAAATGGAGTCGCAATGCCTTAGCCTGGTCATTTGGCATGGACCTGAATATTCCGGTTCTGAAGCGAATCGACGTGGTACCTAAATATGGTCTGATGGATTTTGATGCCCGGCTCCCGGTGCAGCAGGCTGATGGTACCTACAAAGGGGTGGTGTTCAATCTGAAAGGGGCTTCCAGTTTCGGGGGAGAAATTGGCGCCGAGTCCATTTATCCCTGGTTTTTATTGCGGCTTTGGACAGCTATAGATTTGTCGCAGTATGTCAAAATATCCAATAAGGGCTCCGTCAAGTCTGTCCGGTTTGGTGCGGATACCTATTGGGATTTGGTGGATCTCTCCAAAAAGTTCAAGCTGGCCATGCTGTTGTTTGCGGCCAGTGAAAATATGACGGTGACACAGGGGCAGGATCGGATTGATAACGCAGATCCTAACGAAGCCCAGGTCCTGGGGATCGAATATCAATTCGGGTATGCCGGAGCGGGGATTACTTTACGATGGTAAACAAATTCAAAGCAAAACAATTCATAGGTCTGATCGCTACAGTCTGGCTATCAGTAGGACATTATTCGGAGCCTTCATTGGCAGAAGAAGTCAAGAAACCGGATGTTCAGGTGTGGCTGCGGGACATCGCCAAAAAGCATGCAACAAAACCCTTGGACGTGATGGGTACCGTCGCACTCGTGCGGGGTATCGATGACAAGGGGCAGTTGCAGATTGAGTTTGATCAGGGCGAAAGGGGAGAGAGCTTCTTTCGTGCAGCTACTGACGAAAATGCCCTAGCCTTTAGGGCATTGAATCAGGGCTGGACCCCGAAAGCGCGTAAGGATTCCTGCTGCACACAGGAAGATTGGCAGATGACAGCCATTTTGACCGGTGCTGACACCATCTTTTATCTCCATCCTGGCGGTAAGATCGAGATCTGGCGGCTCAAGAATGGCAAGTGGGCTAAAGTCGCTCTTTTGTCCTCCTATGAAGGAAAAAACGCCACCGAATTAATGGAAGCCGCGCGGAAACGGCTGGGATACGACGGATATGTGCTGGACATGCGTGATGACCTGCTGCTGGTGGCATCCCTGCAGAGCGCTCGCTTAAAGGAAGGTATACAGGCGTTAACACTGACGGGGACGGAAAACCAACTTGTTCTGAAGGCGACTAAACGATCGGGATCAGGCCTGGTGGAGATGGTGGGAGAGCCCTGGCAGGGAGCCGCGGTTTTCAAAGTTCTTCTGAAAGGTGATCGAGCGATTGTTCCAGGAACCAAGCTGATTTTTGAAACCAAACAAAGCGGTGCCAGTGGGTCAATACCTGCGAAGGAAGCCAAAATCAAATCCGAGGGAAGTGCGGTCGTAGAATCTGTGAAGAAGAGAGCAAGGGTAAAGGCTGCCCCGGAAAACAAAACCGGTACTCCCGCAGTAAACGCGGATCGTTAGTTCTTTTTGTTGGGACGATTATTCCCGTTGTTATTTCTGCTGCTACTGTTGGAGTTGCGAGGGCCTGATTTTTTTCGTTTGAATTTTTCTTTGTCTATTTTTGTTTGGTCCAGGTTTTTGCGCTGGGTTAAAGCCAGGGTCCCCTTCTCCATTTCTCTCTGAAAAATTCCCCAGGCATAAGATCCGTCCCCCCCATTGGCGAGACTCAAAGCGCTCCCGACAATGGCAGCGGTAAAACGCTCCTGACGCACGGGGCTGGGAGGGGATTCGATGCCTAAAGATTCTGCCAGAAAGAACTGATTGGGATACTGGGCGTCGTTATGGGTGGCACCGCGAATGGATATTTCCACGATGTTTTGCGGGAAAAGATCATAAAAGTACTGACGATAGCGGGACTTGAAGACTCGGGTATCCGCCCCCAACAGGATAGCAGGGACCTTGATTTTACGGATGTAATACATGACATTCTTGTGATACAGGGCCGGATCCAGGAATATCAAACCCTTGATCGGTGCGCCGAGCCCTGCGGCGATGGCGATCGCGGACCCCCCAAAAGAATGGCCAGCCAGGATGATGTTGTCGGCATCAAACTTATGGTCCAGAAGCTCCGGCCATTTACGCAATAGCTTGACCAATTGGGCCAGGGTTTCTCCATTTTTAAGCCACCGCTTGACGTTGGGTTGCTCCACCACAAGGGCATGCATTCCCCACGACGCCACCCGCTCCGCCTGAATCGCATGAAAGTCTTTATCCCCCAGGTTGCCATGCTGGAAAATAACCAGGGGGGCTTTGCCGCCATGGCTGGAAATATAGAGGTCGCTATTGATCAGTTCATTCTGCGAGACCCGTATTTTAAAGTCACGGCGCACGGTGGGACGGAATGGCCCCCGTTTGGCGAGATCATCAAAATCGGGAGTCTTGCGGCTGACGATGGCCGCCAGACCATAATAGTCATCCGATTTGATGTCGACCTGTGGTGGCTCCGGTATGGTCACACATGCAACAGATAACACCAGCAGCCATGGCGCTGAGGCAAACCGTCTGATGACAGACATCCCATTGGCGTCAGTTCGTTTCATGCGGATAGCATCCCCAAAACCAGTTTCTCCTTTAGTCCTTAATATTGCGTTCAACCCTTTGGGCAGCTGTCTGCCACGGCGCATAGTGCCAGCGTTCCGTAATGGGAAAGAGTAGATAGAGCAGTCCAAATCCGCAGACAGGAAATAACATCTGGATCCAATCACTGCCACCGGTGCGGTGGCGGTGGATAAACATCGTCAGCGTGATGGTACCTAAAAGTATCAATACCCCCAGCGCCACCTTGCGGGCCCGATAGATCAGCAGCTTGGCGTAGTAGTCGGCCTTAAACCGATCTTTCGCATCATTTTTTGCGGCCATCGTCGGACTCCTCTTCATTGCTGATGGTTTTTACCTGGATATCGTTACCCCAGCTGGCATAAAACCAACGGATCGCGGCAGTCAGAGCTACGCCGCCGACCATGAAAAATTGAAACCAGGTGGAACCCCATATGGGAAAATCCTGGAACGACACCGCCGTCAGGATCGTGGTGCAGGCCGCCAAGGATGTCGCATAAACCAGTCCAGCCGACAGGTCGCGGCGATCGCAAAAAGTCAGAGGTACCAGGATGAGGGAAAGGACAAAACCAAAGGTTAACCAGACCTCAAAAGCCTCCTGGGACCCCAGCATGCGCAGGAATTCCTGGAAATCCTGCTCAAATAACGTAAACGAAAATCCCATGTTTCCTCCCCCGTGCATCGGGCGCTTTGGCATAAAATGAAAATCGGCAGAGAGGGAGAAATCTTGATGGGAAAATACTACCCATTTCCCCTTTCGGGAGGTGTTGTGAATTTGGATGACGGGCTTCCCAGCAGAGGCTAAAATCAAGGTTCTGGACCAAAATCATAGAGCGGGATAATTATGCACAACGGTTTGAAAAGGGTCGGCAAATTCGTACTTTTTGCGGTGCTGACCATCGCCTTCATCGACCAAGCGGCTTATGCCAAACGGCGAAAAAGCTCAAAGTCCAACCAGGATGAAAGGGGGCCCAGTCAGTTGTCGATTCCAGTCAAAATCAAGGACTTTGGCATGGTGTCCCGCGGGCAGAAGCTGGAATGGCAGGTGGAGTTCACCAACAGCGGGTCCACCCCTTTGGTGATTCAGGGGGTGTTTAGCGCCTGCGGATGCATCATTGCTGACTCTGCCGAAGGACAATCGCTGGCTCCCCAACAGAAGGGCGGTATCAAGGTCGTTTTGGATACCACCGATTATGAGGGGGAGCTGGATAAGACGGTTTCCATCATGACGGATGCCAAAGAAAATCCCGTGCAGACCCTTCATGTCAAAGCACGGGTTAAAAGTGATTTGACCGTGACTCCCCCTCTCGTCGACTTTGGTGACCTAGCGGTGGGTGAAACCGCAAGCCGGACGGTACTGATCAAAGGAGCGACGATGCAGGAGCTAAAAATCGAAAAAGTTGGGTTTAATGAAAAAGTTTTGGATATCGGTTACGAGTTTGACAAAGCAAAGAGCGAATGGCGCCTGCATGTGCGCTTACGGCCAGAAACCCCTCCCGGCTTTCTGAAAGAAACCGTGTGGGTTAACAATAATTCGGCCTTTTTAAAGCAGTTAAAGATCCCGGTGCGCGCCAACGTGCAAGGCAATATCGCACTTTCTCCCAGTTATCTTGAATTTGGGGCGATCCCCCCCAAATCATCCCGTCGACGTGTGATGGATGTCTCCACCGCCAAGGACATCAAGTTGACGGGATCCCGTGCGGAGATCAATATCAACGGAACTGTGGTATCGGATGCGGCCCGCTTCGTCAAAGTGGACCTGGGAACGGGTACCACTCCTAACCGCAAAGTCGCGGTGGAGCTGGTGAATCCGGAGGGTAAAATGGGCAGCGTGCATGGACGGGTGATCCTGGAAACGTCCGATCCCCAGCAAAAAGATGTGACGATTGATTTTTACGCCATGTTTCAAATTCAGTGATTGAGGAGAACGCCGATGACTCTTTTGTACGCCGTCAGCACCGCATTTTTGCTCTTTGGCCTGCTGGGATATCTGTACTTCAGCTGGACGAGTAAATAACCCGACCTCATTAAGTTGACGAAGTTGGCGTTGTTCGTAGGTGAAGTACCGACTTAAAATTTAAGGTATTTATGCTGTCCAGCCCGTCGAATCTTAAAATTAGATAGAATATTAACGTATAATATGGTTATATAGTTGCACGTTTGACTTTTCAGACCCTCCCAACCAACTGGGAATCTTGAAGAAAAGTATATGGGAAACCACCTTCGAGCCAGACTTCTCCCAGTCAGCCGAAGCGGAAACTAAAACGTACACCCCGCTTTGAAACTCCCATTTTCACCGCCTTAACTCTCAGAATAAAGTAGTACCCGTGAAAGAAAATCAATTTAGTGCCCTAGGACTGTCGTCCGAACTCTGTCAGGCTGTGTCCGCTTTGGGATACACCACCCCAACCCCGATTCAGACACAGGCGATCCCTCATCTCCTGGCAGGACGTGACCTGCTGGGTGTCGCCCAGACGGGCACCGGCAAAACCGCCGCATTCGCCCTGCCGATCCTTCATCGCCTCCAGCATCAAACTGGTCCCAGGGTCCGCGGTATCCGGGTCCTGATCCTGACCCCCACCCGTGAACTGGCTCAGCAAATATTTGATAACTTCAAAGACTATGGCAAAGGACTCCCCCTGACACCGGTGGTCATCTATGGCGGTGTCGGCATGGAACCGCAAAAAAGAGCCCTGTCCCGTTCCCCTGACATTGTCGTTGCCACCCCAGGCCGCTACCTGGATCTAAAGCAACAGGGGTGTATCGACCTGCGTCATTTGAATGTGCTGGTATTGGATGAAGCGGATCGTATGCTTGATATGGGATTTATCCATGACGTGAAACGGATCATTAGAGATCTGCCAGCCGAGCGTCAGAATATTATGTTTTCTGCCACCATGCCGGATGAAATCGGTGACCTGTCTGGCCGTATCCTGCGTCAGCCGGTCCGGGTTGAAGTCACCCCGGTTTCGTCCGCCAGCGAACGCATTGAGCAAAAAGTCTATTTTGTGGAAAAAGATCACAAGCGGCAGCTTCTCCTGCAGGCGGTGCAGGATAACAAGGTGACCCGATGCCTGGTGTTTAGCCGCACCAAGGGCAATGCCAACCGGCTGGCGCGTTTTCTGCAAAGTTCCGGCGTCAGCGCCGATGCCATTCATGGTGATAAGTCTCAGTCGGCTCGTTTGCGGGCACTCGCTCATTTTAAATCTGGTCAGATCCGGGTGCTGGTGGCCAGCGATATCGCGGCCCGGGGTATCGATATCGATGATATCAGCCATGTGGTGAACTACGACATCCCCGAGGTGGCGGAAACCTACGTCCACCGTATAGGTCGCACCGGCCGTGCGGAGGGGCGGGGTATCGCTCTGTCTTTCTGCAGTGCGGAGGAGCGGGGTTACCTGAAAAAAATAGAACGTCTGATCAAAAAAAACCTGACCGTTTTGGATGCCGCTGCTCCCCGGGGGCGGTGACACCGCGGCAACCTGCGGCTCTAGACCGAAGCACTGGGAATTTTTGAGGGCAATTTGAGTCAGAAGAAAAACAAACCTAAGGCTATCATCGTTGGTGTGCAACTCCCCGGGGTCAGTCCCGAAGACCATGAGGGATCCCTGGCGGAGCTCAAACGCTTATGCACCACGCTGGGATTTGACGTGGTGGGAATCTTATCGCAATCCCGTAAATCTCTGGCAGCCGGCACCGTCGTGGGTGAGGGGAAGCTGCGGGAGATCGCCCACATCACCGGTGGATCGGGAGTGGTGGAATCTCTGGCCTCAAAGAAAGTTTCGAAAGCCAAACAAAAAGCTCTCGAAGAGCTGGATGATTGGGCTGGTGAAGAAATTGAGCCGGAAGAAGAGGAAGAGACTGATGAGTCTACGCGAGGGCTAAAAGCCTCAGTGGTGGTCTTTGATAACGATATAACCCCAACCCAATTGCGGAATCTGGAGCAGGCCACCGAAGCTGAAATCTTGGATCGCACCGGTGTGATTGTGGAAATTTTCAATCGCCATGCCCAGACCCGCGAAGCCAAACTGCAGGTGGAAATCGCCAAACTTAAATACCTGGCTCCGCGGTTGCGGGTCAGTCACACCGGCGGTGATCGTCAGGGAGGTGGCATCGGTGCCAAGGGAGCCGGTGAAACGGCCCACGAGCTGGATCGCCGGCGTATTCGTGACCGTATTGCAGAACTGAAGCATCAGTTGGATTTGATCGGCAAAGACCAGGCGAATCGACGCAATCGCCGAGCCGAGGCTCTGCGTGTGGCTCTGGTGGGTTATACCAACGCTGGCAAGTCGTCCCTTATGCGCGCCCTGACCGGCAGTGAGGTTCTGGTGGCGGACAAACTATTTGCCACCCTCGATACGACGGTCCGGGTCATGCAACCGGAAACCCAGCCGCGGATTCTAATTTCCGACACGGTTGGATTTATCAAAAAACTTCCTCATGATTTGGTCGCATCTTTTCGCTCCACATTAGACGAAGCCTTGGCGGCCTCCTTGCTGCTTTTTGTGGTGGATGCCTCCGACCCAACCTTTCGTAGTCAGATGGAGGTAACGCGGGCGGTTTTGGATGAAATCGGTGCCACCGATATCCCCAGTCGATTGATACTCAATAAATCCGATCAGTTGACGGAAGAATCCAAGACAGCTTTACGGAACGAATTTCCTGACGCCGTTCTGCTATCCACCCGCAATCCCACCGATGTGCGGCGGATGCACGGGTTGATCCTGGAGTTTTTTGAGACGGACATGGTGGATCAGGATCTTGTTGTGCCTTATGAGAAAACTTCTTTAATCGCCAATGTGCGGCAGGATGCCCGCGTACTGCAGGAAAGTTATGATGAACTGGGCATCACCCTGAAAGTGCGCGCTCATCCCGATACCCTCGATCGGATAAAACGGCTTGTGCTGGCTTAGGATTAAGCTTCATTGTGCTTGGAATACTGGCAAATAATGTCTACACTCGTAGGACTAATTTTGCCCAACTGTCAGAAAAAGCTCAATGAACGAGTCGAATCTTTATTCGGAGTCTATCCTATGAAAATCCTGCATCGTTGCCTTGTCGTTGCGAGTATCTTGGCTTTATCAACAGCTTGTGGACCAAGTGCTGAAAAAAAAGATAAAGTCGTTCCGCAAACGGAGCCCGATAAAAAAGACAAGAATGTTCCGCAGTCGGAGCCCGACCAAAATCAGAAAAATGAATCTAATGAGGAAGCTGAAAAACCGGTGGCGGTCAGAAAGGTTCTGCCTGATGAATTAAGAATTGATATGTCGATCCTAGACGGTCCAAGTATATCTATGGGACCTGTAATACCTAACGAAATTACATATTCCCTCTCTTTTCGATTTGGAGTCGATGCAAAGGTAGATTTAACGAACATAGTAGGCACCTTTTATCTTGAAGATGCGACGAGTCGGATTGTTGTTTCACCGTCCTTAAATGGCTGCGAGTTACTGGATTTTAATACGCCATCATTTCTGTCTGGATCGGGGAGTGCCATCATAACGATGGGTGCAAGAGATAGAGTAGGAGTGACTTCATGTGAGCAGTTTTTTTCAACGGCGGAAAAAGAAGGCTTGTCCATTGGCTTCCAAGACGTACCTTTTAAGGGCGTGGGTAATTTTAAATCCGGGGTTGTAAAAAGGCTCTATTTAAATGCGGCATTTTCTCACAGATGAGCCCCGCATCTTTTTTCTATTAGGGTAAATCAAAGTAGCTACTTCTATTTTGGATTATATCTCTGACATTGTCGGTCGATATGGCATATAAAGGCCCTGAAACTTCAGAGGTGGTGCCGATTGAACGTACCACGTCCTTGTCATTTCCGCCTCCATGATGCGGATAGCGGCGTATACTTCGCTTCCAAATTTTTTCGCACTTAAAACAAACAATCAGTTTTTTTTACAAAATTACACCTATCGAATCCAGACTCTTCTTATCATTCGTCAGATGGATCAGGTACCAACCGAATTTGTAGCAAATTCAGTGAGTCTTGGGGCGGCATTTCCACTTCTTGTGGAATATACCCAGCCTTTTCAAAGCGGATCGTCCGTGGCATGACTTTACCATATTCGTCAAATTCATAACAAAATGCTAGTGCGAACACGGGAGATTTGAGCGGCTCGGTGAGGCCATCAAAAGAAATGGAAACGCCACCTGGTATTGTCAATATATTAAGAGCGGTGAGCGACCATCTATTCGTCTTGTCGCGGTCGTTGCATTTTGCATCCAGGTATGTCTTGGATTCCCCTCTTTCGATTAACTGGACCTCAGCGTCGTTCCCAACAGCTGCATTTTTTGACTGGCTTAGATGCACCGACGGGCCACATCCGGCCGCGATGTTCACGAAGGCGATAAAAGAAAGTTTGTATATGCGGCTGATCATCATTTACCTCCGGATTGGTGCATCCTTCTGAGATCCACGCTTTTGCTAGTCGGGCTGCTGGCGAGTTGATTTGCAGGAGCCATGCCATTAGTGTCGCGGTAAGGGGGGGCTAAAATCTTAAGTAAAATCAGGCTATATGAATTGGCTATAGCGGTGACAGAGGAGTCTTCGACTGAAGTGTCAAAAGACTTTCCAGTGAAGTGTATCTAGCGGCTACAGCAGACAAGATATGCTTAAATTTACCAATGAAGAGTTTAGCGTTGGGAACTCTTAAGCCATGATGCATTGGGGCCTCGACCAACAGATTTAAGTTTTCCAGCATCTCTTTGTGCTCTGAGGGTCTTGCGTATGTGGTCAATACCGACTGTGGGGCATTGTTCTCCAACATCGCCAATGGTAAATTTAGCAGGCAGTTTATCAATAGCCGCTAGTATTAGGGCTGCTTTGGTGCCTTTGGCGTTTACGACAAGGCCAACTCTGCTTTCAAATTCGCGGTAGGAGCCAAGGAGCATAACTCCAAGAAAATACTCTAGCCATGGAATGATATCATGCTCACCTTCGTGCCAGCCTTGCGAAGATATGTAAAGGGAGTCGTAGTAACCTTCTTTGGTAATCTCTATGGTCTTTTCTAGACTGATGTAGCGACCAACCTCATATCCCTCCTTATAGAGCAACAGCAGCGATAGCAGTCTTGCCATGCGACCATTGCCATCTCTAAAAGGATGAATGCAAAGAAAATCCAGAATATAAGCCGGGATTGCCAGTAGTGGTTCAGTGCTTTGGGATTCGTCTTTATTTTGGTGGTACAGTTCATGTAACCGATTCATAGCTTCTGGGGTCTGCCATGCCGGAATTGGATTGAACCTTATTCGTTTTGTCCCATCGGCAGCATGCTCGCTAATTGTGTTGTCGGCATTTTTCCAATGACCACCCGTTTCTGGCGTATATTTGAAAAGGTCTCTATGGAGCTGTAGCACGACATTGGGGGTGAATGAAATGTCTCGGTATGAACTATGGATGGTATCCAGGACATCCCGGTAGCCGGCAATTTCCTGTTCCGAGCGATCAGAAGGTGTTGTTTTCCTCTCCATGAGCGCCTTGAGTCTTTTGGGCTCTGCCACGACCCCTTCAATGCGATTGGAGGACTCGGCGCTTTGGATAATGGCATTTTTCTTTAGCGTTTCGATGACTTGTGGTGATTGTTGGCGATAAAGGTCCTCTTTGCCCTTATATTCGCCTAGGGTCCTAATGGTCTTGAGAAGACTTTGAGTGATTCTCAGTTGGTCGAGAAGATTTTTATCAAAAGATTTCAATATATTACCAAAACGAGCGCATTATATATAGGTATTGGAAGTTATGTTGGTACCCATATAATTGGGTACTCTCCTCAAACCTAAAAGTCAATCAGTAAATGGGTATGGGGGGAATGATCCGTACCTATTAAATGGGTACAACGACCCCATTTTGCAGACCATAAACAACGTGCCATATTGACGCACTCAATTATTGCCACAAAGAACAAAATCTCACTATCGCCGACAATACAGTTCAGCGAAGCGGGCAGCTACAGCAGCCGCCCCAGCAACGCGGTCTTATTGGCATCCACAATTTCCACCGCCACGGTTTCACCGACGAGGTTACGAGAGGATGGGATCTTCACCAGTCGGAAGTAAGGAGTGCGGCCGTAATAGAAACCGGGTTCCTTGCGACTTTCATAATGGCAGAGCACTTCGTGGGTGCGACCGATCTCCTGCTGATTCAAACGCAGGGTGATGGCATCCTGCACCATATTCAGCTTTTGCAGGCGCTTGTCCTTGACCGCTTCGTCGATCTGGTCTTTGAAGCGTGCCGCGGCTGTGCCCTTGCGGGGCGAGTATTTGAAGGAAAAAATAAAGCTGTATTCTACTTTTTGCACCAGCTCTACGGTGCCTTCAAACTCTTCATCCGTTTCTCCCGGAAAGCCGACGATCAGGTCGGTGGAAATCGCCATGGCAGGATCGACGTCCCGCAACCACTGGATGCGTTCCCAGTATTCAGCCACGGTAACCTTGCGTTTCATCCGCTCCAGCACGTGATCGTTACCGCTTTGCACCGGTAGGTGGATGTAACGTCCCAGTTTGGGATATTCCCGAAATAGCTCCGCCAGAGGACGGGTAAAGTCGTGGGGATTGGAGGTGGTGAAACGAAGACGTTTCACCGAGGGAATGTCCCCCACCCGACGCAGCAGGTCCACAAAAGCTCCATCAGTGCTTGGTGCCAATTGCCCGGACTGAACCAAGTCGTGACCGTAACTATTCACATTCTGTCCCAGCAGGGTGATCTCCTGCGCACCGCCTTCGGTGAGGCGTTGCACTTCGGCGGCGATGTCGGAAGGCATGCGGGAAATTTCTCGGCCGCGGGTAAATGGCACCACGCAAAACGTGCAGAAGTTGTCACAACCCTGCGCAATGTTCACATAGCGGCTGATCTCGCTTTTACCGGTGATTGTGGGGTTAGCAGTGCCGGCGTCCTCGTGGGGGCCGTGTTCCCCATGTTCCCGCTTAAATCCAAGAGCCGCCAGGCTGTGTTGGCCACCTTCCCGCTCCTGCAGCAGTCGCGGTAATTCGTCAATCTTGCCTGGGCCCACCAGAATGTCGATATTGGAGGCCTGATCAAACAGTTTGGCCCCTTCCGCTTGGGCCACACAGCCGGTGACAGCGATACGCAGTTTGGGCTTGTCCTTGTGCAGATCCTTCAGGGTGCCCAGACGACTCAGCACCTTGTGTTTGGCTTTTTCGCGGATGTGGCAGGTGTTCAGGAGAATCAGATCCGCTTCGGTCTCGTTTTCTGTCACCTGATAATTTTGCTGCTGCAGCATGCCCAGCATCTTTTCGCTGTCAGCCACATTCATCTGGCAGCCCCAGGTTTCAATGAGAACCTTTTTGGGGGGCTGTGGGTCTGATGGTGTCTGGTTGAGCTCATGCATGGGCGTCAGGTCCTGTGTTATTTCTTACGGTTTTTCTTGCGGGCACTCTTGGCGGCCCGCCGCATTTTCTTTTGCTTATCGCGATCCACGGGCGCCTTCTTGGTGGCTCCCGCACCGCCTCCCCCGCCGAACATGCCGGCGAGGCCCCCCATGTCACCCAATCCGCCGAGGCCACCCATACCGGGTAAACCACCGCTGCCGCCGGCTCCCTGGGCCATCTTACGCAGGTTGTTCAACTGCCCCAGGGCTCCCATGCCGGGGATTTTTCCCATGAGCCCCATGTTTTTCCCCATCATGCCCATCATCTTTTTCATGCCGTTAAAGCGGGTGATGAGTTCGCGGATTTCTTTTTCCGGTCGGCCGGAGCCGCGGGAAATCCGCAGAATACGGCTGGGATTCAGCGGATGACGTCCCGTACGTTCGCTCTCGGTCATGGAGTCGATCGCGGCTTTGACCTTCACCAGTTCCCCATCATCGATATTGACTCCCTTGGGGATCATGTCCTGCATCGGCAGTTTCGCAATGATGTCCTTGAGGGGGCCCATGTTTTGGATCATTTCGATCTGTTTGTAAAAATCCCGATAGCTGAATTGCCCCTGCAGCATACGCATGGCGGATTCTTCATGGTCGTCTTCAACCACACGGCTGAAGTCTTCCATCAATCCCACCACGTCTCCCAGGCCCAGGATGCGATTGGCGAGACCCTCGGGGCGAAACTCTTCCAGCTTGGTGAGGTCTTCCCCCATACCCAAAAATTTAATGGGTTTGCCGGTGACTTCCTTGATGCTGAGGGCAGCACCACCGCGGGCATCGCCGTCCAGTTTGGTCATGATGACACCGCTGAGGGACAGCGCCTCATCAAAGGCTTTGGCGGTGGTGACGGCATCCTGTCCCATCATGGCATCACACACCAGCATGATGTTGTCCGGCTGTGTGGTGGTCTGGATGTCCTTGAGTTCCTGCATCAATTCCGCATCGATCGTCAGACGGCCGGCGGTATCAAACAGGATCGTATCGCAATCCAGATCGTAGGCCTTTTGCACTGCCTCCTTGCAGATGGTGACCGGGCTGGCGTTCTCCATATGGAACACCGGTAGTCCCAGGCGCTGCCCGAGAACTTTCAGCTGCTCGATGGCGGCGGGTCGATAAATATCGGCAGCCACCAGCAGTGGTTTCCGTTGTTTTTTGCTCACCAGATAGTGGGCCAGTTTACCGGTGGTGGTGGTTTTACCGGATCCTTGCAAACCCACCATCATCACGGTGGCAGGGCGGTTGCGGGGAAACGTCAGGGATGGGTCGTGCGGTCCCATCAATCGCTCCAGCTCCTGCTGGCAGATCTGCACAAAATGATCGGCGGGAGAAACTTTGAGGCGGTCGGAACCTTTGCCGGCTTTGAGTTGGACGGTTTGCCCCAGCGCGGCGTCCCTGACCCGCTGCACGAAATTTTTCACCACGCCGTATTCAACGTCCGCCTCCAAGAGGCTGCGGCGTACCAGTTCCAAGGCTTCCTTGATGTTGTCTTCCGTCAGGGTGGCTTGGCCTTTGAACTTCAATTTGGCTTCGCGAAAGCCTTCGGTCAGGATATCCAGCATCGTGGCAATATCTCCATGGGAGTAATCGGGGGTGTTCGTCGGTTCCGATTCCGTCAAAACCTAGGGGGACGGCAGTCCGCAGTATGGGCGTATAACGCATTTAAGTGCAGGATGTCAAAGGGGAAAATGCGGCTCTCCCCAGGTCCGGGCGGGCAGCGCCTTGGAGTCGCGGAAAATACCCCTGCAGCGTCTACATGCCGTTTGGGTACGCCTTGAAGTCCACGACCCCACTGCGGCGCACGTGCTGCAAAGCTTCGCCATAAGTCTTCAGAATATTTAGTGAATACGTCAGGCGTTTCCGCAGATAGGCGTCTTCGTCGCTGGCAGCCGGTCCGGGATTAAAATTACTTTCCGCATGTCGGATGATGACATGGTCCGGGATATAACAGATGCGGGTGTTTTTAGCGGTGCTAAGGCGCAGCTCCGACACCGGGTAGGTCCCCCCCATGCTGGCGCTGACGGACACGATCAACGCCGGTTTATGACCCAGCTCGCGGGAGGAGCAGAGGAGAAAAAAATTGCGCAGACCGGAGGGGATGGAGCCGGACCATTCCGGTGCCACAATCACAAAAGCATCGGCGGTTTGCAGCTCCGCTGCCACGGGTTTCCACAGGCGATCCCAATGCTCGCCCCCGTCCCACATGCCCTGATCCCAGAGCGGCAGTGGATTGCCCTCAAGGGTGAAAAGATACACTTCCGCTTTAGCATCAGTGGTTGTGCGGATTTCCCGCTCGATATAATGGGCGATTTTGCTGGATTGCGACTGATGCCGATGGCTGCCGCAGATGATGGCGTATTTCATGGGGTCCTCAGGTCGATCGATTCGGGTGACTGCAGGGACGATCGGCCCGATATTGCGGGGAAACTAAAAAATTTTCAAACATCTTCTGCAAGTCATCGCAACGGCATCACCATTTGTTGATGATGGCGTTGGGACGGCGGGAGACCCACTCCAGCGTGCCACTGGTGGTTTCCGCGGTGGGGTGCGTGTGCAGCAGTTCAAAGTCCGGCACATGCTTGCGTAGGGTGTAGCGATATTGACCTTCCGGCAATCGCAGGACTTTGGAGCGTCCGTTGGTGATGGGAAACTCCGCCTCGGAGGTGATGCTGGAAACGATATAGGCCTGGGTGGACTGTTTGGCGTCTGTCGGTGTCAGAGGTTGACAGGTCTGATTTTTGTGGAGGGTGTCCAGCGCGTGGGCAATCCGCGTGCTGCCCACGTCGGCTCCGTAGAGGGGGTGCCAGCAAACAAAGTTCTGCATGAGAGGTTTTTCCACTACGGCCGCCGGACCCTGCGGATCCAGTGTCACAGGGGCTGATGGCTGGTCCCCAACAGGGTCAAGAGATACCCACAGATCCCGCGAGGGAACTTCGTTGGCAGGAATGCGAATGGTCAGTGACCCGACCCGGCTGTTGTTCTCCATCTGGAATTTCAGGGCCTCCACCTCGGCGGTGGCCTGCTGCAATCCCACCAACGCAGCTTCCAGATGCTGACCATTCGGGTTATGGCAGACCCTGGTTTGCCAGGTTGGAGAACGCAGAGCCAGAGGAAGTTCCAAAGGCAGCGAAAACGACAGGCCCTTGCAAAAACGAGCCAAGTGACGATCAGGTTGCTCCACGCTGAGAATGCCTGCCAGCTGCACCACCACGGCGATACGGCGGGTGAGCAGATAGGGATGCCGACTCCACTTGAGGATCATGCGGGTTTCCAGCTCTTTCAACTCTTGTAGAGCTGTGTGGGGTGTCGCTTTGGGCAGCTGGCAGATCCAGCCTTCCTCCCCCCATTTCCACTGACAGTCGGGCACCGCCGTATTCAGGGCCTGCTTGTACTGATTCAGGTCGGTATCACTGAGTTTGACAGGATCATCACCTTTGCGTTCGGGATCACAGCCCGCATGCAGGGACGCTGGGGAAATCCAGGGTTTGAGGGTTAGGAGATAAGGGGCACCGTCAATGGTGACACGGGTGTTGTCCTGGGCCTTGGCGGTATCCATTTCCATTTTGAGAGTGTGTTGTCCCATAGCGCTGGCAAAGGGAATATCCCAGACCTGCAGGCCGTCCTGGCAGGCGGAGCGTTGCAGAGACCCCAGCTGGTTTGGTTTGGTGTTTCCCTGTCCTGACGTAAATGTGAGGGGACTGGATGGGCGTAACAGCGCTGGGAGCTGAATATCTTCCCGCACCCGACATCCATTGGTTCCCATCGACATCAGTGACGTGGTGGCAAACAGAGCGAAGAATAGGGTAATGCGTTTATCGTAGGGATACTTTTTGAACGGCCAAATCGATCGTCTCATTGAATCCACCCAGAGAGGAATTGGTTATTTCCACGGTCCATGACAAAGGCTGACATAGCTCCAGGGTTTGGCGATCGATTTCCTGCCCCGACTCGTTGAAAGAGACGAGGTGGATATTTTTGAGAGCAACCTTGCGATTGGCCCGATCCTTGGCCCAGAGGTAAAGAGATGGATCGGTGATAAATTCCCGAGACAGGGTGATTTTACCGTAGCTGGCATTGGCTGCCAGCGGTTTGCCCGTGTAGGGGGAAAAGCCTTTCAGGCCGTCAATCTTGTCAAAACGCCCGTAATCCAGGCCATCGATCTGGACATGCACCGTGGTGCTGGGGGTTGAAAAACTTGCGGGCAAAGTTCGGGCAGCCATGACCAAAATAGGTAGGGCGATGGCTGCTGCCATCAACAGTCGCATAAATTTGCTACTGTTTTTCATGACTTAACGGATCCTTGTCAGGATTTTAATCCAATTTCGATGTAGCTTCAGTGTAACAGGGTTTTTTCAGTAAAGCCAGCATATCCCTGTTTTCTTTTAAACTTTTTTGATCCGGGGGGCTGGCTCTTCCCCCCTCTTTCTGTCAATGTCTTTCGGGATATTTAGAGTAAAACTTTAGCGACGGCGTCTATCTCAACCTGGGAGCCCAAAGGAAGGCGAGCTGCCTGAATGGTGACCCGTGCCGGGTAGGGTGGGTGGAAATACGTGGCATAGGTCTCGTTTACTGCGGCAAAATCATTGAGATCCTGAAGGTAAATCGTTGTTTTCACAACCTGTTTTAGGTCAGAGCCGGCCTCCTTAAGGACGGCTTCCAGATTGTCCAGCACCCGTTTGGTTTGTGTGCGGATATCCCCTTGGACCAGTTGCCCGGAATGGGGATTCAGGGGAATCTGGCCTGAGCAGAATACAAGATCTCCTGCACGGATAGCCTGGGAATAGGGACCAATGGCTTTAGGGGCGTTATCGGTGGATACGGCTTGGATCGTCATGAGTTCACCTCGCGTTGGTTGGGTACTTTTAGTGGATAGTGGGGGGCGCGGAGTTTTCCTCTTGCACCTGTGCGTAGAGGGTTTCCAAATCCCGCTTAATCTGATCGGGCGTTGAGTCGTCCGCTCTCATGCGTTCAAAGAGGGGCAGGGCTTCCTCCAGCTTGTTCATAGCCAGGAACGCCTGGACGCCATGGGCTAGCACCTGCCAGGGTAATTTTTGCTGGCCCAACTTTTCCACCTGCCAGATGATGGTTGGGATTTTTTCATACTGCTGGGCCAGG
>JAKQGS010000277.1 GCA_029556045.1 Pseudomonadota bacterium
CCCGCGCCCCCGAAGAGATCGCCATCAGCATTGCGGCGCAATTGATCCATGAACGACAGGGCGCCGCCCAACCAACGATTGCATCGGCGGATCGTATACGCCGGCAGGGATTTGCCACACCACCCACACAGGCACAGGAGAAACCCTCGTGCGAATTATGATTGTATTACCCTTAACCCTGGGGGTTCTGGTTGTTTTCCAAAGCGTCATGAACCGCGCCATCGGAGAGACCCGCGGCCTCAGTTTTGCTGTGGCATTAAACGCGGCGGTGCTTCTGGCGGTGGCGTTGGCCGCCCTCGGCGTTTTAGCGATGTGGGGAAACTCCACTCCCGCGTATCTGCGACCGCAATTTAATGGTGCCTGGCGTTGGTGGTATGTCTTACCGGGAATTTTTGGGTTTACACTGGTGGCGGGTATGCCGCTGGCTATGCGCAGCCTGGGGGCCTTTCCCTCCATTGTGGCCCTGATTCTGGGACAGCTGCTGTGCAGCCTGATCTGGGATGCCATCAGCCAGGGGCAAGGGATCAGCATGGCTCGCATCGGTGGCCTGATTCTTACAGCGGCGGGAGCCTACCTCGCCTTTAAACCCGTCACCTAGAGGACCATTTCGATGGAACAGACCCAATTTGACGAAAATCACGAACCAGCGCCCTGCACCTTGCCCGGGCTTCATGAAGTGATCTTTGATCACTTCAGCCAATACGCTAAACCCGGCAGCCAGGTGCTTGATCTTGGTGCCGGGCAGGGGGCTTGGGGCCGACGCCTGATGCGGGCAGGGCACACCGTCACTGCCGTGGAACGGGATACTGAATTATTACGACGCCTGGGCATCCGGGCCCTGTCGTTTGATCTCAATACTTCCTTTGCGGAATTCATCACCGAGCGATTTGATGTCATCACCGCCATCGAGGTCATCGAACATCTGGAAAATCCCCGCCACCTGCTGCGCCAGTGCCACACGTTACTCAATCCCGAGGGATTCGTGATCATTTCCACTCCCAATGTGGAAAGCTCGTTGGCGCGACTGCATTTTTTGCGCACGGGGGAATTGAGTTTTTTTGGCGGCGATCCCCGCTACAACGATCTGACCCATATCACCCCGATTCATTCCCTGATGTTTGAACGGGCCGCCCACGACACGGGATTCAAAATTGTGACCCACGGCTACAACCGCCCATCCGCTTCGGCCATCCACCGTTTGCCAGCTCTGGTGGCCCGATGTTTGGCCCCGCTTATGGGAGGCAGGACGGGAGGGGATTGTCATATCTGGGTGCTTAAACTCTAGGTTGAGCGCTGTCAAGTATCGGTCAATGGGTAAAAGTAAAAAATATAGGGCAACAAGTATATTGTAGAGTCTTAGGGGTGTGAGGTACACTATGGCACTAGATGTATGCAAATCCATGCGATTAATCGAGCTGATAACAAAATGAGCCCAACAGTCTTCCGGGATGGCCCCTACCGCTTTTACTTCTTTTCTCGCGAGGAATCACGGATCCATGTCCATGTAACTTCTGCCAGGGGTGAAGCAAAATTTTGGCTTGAACCGATAATAGCTTTGGCTACTTCTCAAGGGCTTTCGAAAAAACAACTTTCAGAAATTCAAAATTTGGTGGAGGAACACCAGGATGAAATCCGCAAAGCCTGGCAAGCACACTTCGGCCATTGAAATTCAAAATATTTCCCCGTTTGGCATTTGGTTGCTTATTCACGAGATAGAATATTTTGCCAGCTTCGAGGATTTCCCCTGGTTTAAAAATGCCAAAATTGAAGATATCTTTAATGTGCAGGAAGAACATCCAGGCCATCTCTATTGGCCGTCACTTGATATTGACTTATCAGTACAATCTCTCGTACATCCGGAACAATTCCCGCTCGTCGCCAAGTCCCGTAAAAGGGCGGCGCCTAAGAAATAGAGCGGCGAAGCATCGCCTTATCCGGACTGGCACATTTTTAATCCGTGAATGATCAAATCCAGCAGTCTTATATCGTAGGATCGCCACCATACACCTGCTTTCCTCGCACCCAGACGCCATCCACGGAGCGGTCATCACAGAGATGTATCAAAGCCGCGAGGATGTCCGCTGGAGTGGTACAGTGCCGCAATCGGCGCTCCAGGATGGGACGCCGCCGGGGGTCGATCACCTGAAAATCCGCTTCAAAACCCGGTGCCAACGATCCGACATTGGATAAGTTCAGAGCCGTGGCTGCTCCCAGGGTTGCGGTGTGAAACAGTTCTTCCGCCAATACCGGCGCCCCCTGCAGGGCTGACACCTTGTAGGCCTCCCCCATGGTTTGCCATAGGGAAAAACTGGTGCCAGCCCCCACATCGGTGCCGAGGGTCACCGCCACCTGATCCTGCCGCATGTCCCCCCAGGCAAAGAGTCCACTGCCCAAAAACAGATTGGACGTGGGACAATGGCTGATGATGGCTCCGGCCTGTGCCAATCGTCGCCGGGCATCCTCCGCTGCATGAATGCCATGGGCCAGAATCGTGCGGGGACCAATCAGTTGCATCGCTTCGTAGACCGCCAGATAATCCACCTCCAGCGGAAACATCTGCTGCACCCATTTGAGCCCATCCTTGTTTTCCGCATAGTGGGTTTGAATGTAGGTATCCGGCACCTGCCGGTGCAGCGCCGCCAATTCCCGCATTAAAGCGGGAGAACAGGCGGGAGCATAGCGTGGCGTCAGAGCCACAAACAAGCGCCCGTCATGCCCATGCCACCGCTGAATCAACTGCTCCTGCTCCCGCAGGTCCCGCTTCATGTCCACACGCAGGGTGGCGGGTCCCTGCTGATCCATGCTGGTTTTGCCGATAATACCCCGCAGCCCCCGCTGGGCAAACACCTCCATCAGCACATCGGTGGCCTCATAGTCCGAACTGCTGTAGACGCAGGCCACCGTGGTTCCGTTACCTGACAGTTCGTCCGCAAAAGCATGGGCTGATGCTACAAGTTCGGGCTGGCGCCCCCGAAAGCGTGGTTCTTCCGCAAAAACATGCTTATCCAGCCATGGCAGAAGAGCCGGCTCCATGCAGCCGATCATATCCATCTGGGGAAAATGGATGTGGGTATCCACAAATCCGGGGAGAATCAAACGATCGGCAAAATCCTGCACCACAGCGTCGGGAGACTGTCGTTTCAGATCCCCCAGGTCACCCGTCGTCAGAATTTTTCCGTCATCCCCCACCAGAATGGCCCCATGGGGCCTATGTTTGATCGCAAATCCCTGCGACGTGGCGATGCTGTGAAGAATCTGACCGGCAAATATTTTCACGGGAGACTTTTCCTTCCATACCTAGCGGAAAAATAAGCAAACAGATACCGCAGGGAATCCGTTGATCATAACAGATTCCACGGCCCATTTTCGCGCTATTTTGATCGAGAAAGACCCAGGCTAACCGAAAGGCAGGAATCTTCGCATCACGAGAAACCTCTCATGCTGGGGCAGTCAACTCCGGTCGGCGTATCACCGCCAGATAAGGGGTGTGCGGGTGATAACGCAAGAGAGGCATCTCGGCGTAACTTTGACCCGCCACCAAATGGCTGGGGCGCACCCCTTCCGGACGAATCAGGATCAAGCAGTCGGCACTGGCATGAATGACCGTCACACCATCCACCGCCAGTGGGGGCGTGTAGGCCAGGTATTCACTCCGTTGCCGCCGGATTCGAATGCCCGCCACCGCATGTCCACTCAAGGCCTCTGGCTTTTTAAGGGCCACGTCCACCATCATGATGGGGGCGGACACAACACCGGGGGGGGAGCTCAAAAGATAATGGGAGAGAGCCTCTCCGGCGGTTTCAATCAGACGAAAGCGGGCCTCCTGCAGGATAAATCGCACCTCTGCCGTCAGGGCATCATAATCCACCGTCTGTTGCAGCGACTGATGGCGCACCGCAGGGCGGGTATCA
>JAKQGS010000278.1 GCA_029556045.1 Pseudomonadota bacterium
TGGATCCTGATCTGTCGATGGTCGCCCATGGCGTTCAGTTGACTCTTTGTAATGGGGTAATTGGTGAGGGTACCTATCTTGCTCCGAGTCTCTGCACCAGTGATGGCGAGGATAGCTGTATCGTACAGGGACCTGTGTTGCAGGCGGTTGCTACGTCCTCACTGCAGCCACAAAATATCAGGAATGGCGTGACAATTGCTGGGGTCGTTGGCTCGTTCCCGTCAACAGAGTTTCCGCTGCCAGGCTCCACCATAGTGGCGGATCTTAAGAGTTTAGACGCGACTGTCGCAGCGGGGAATTATGAATTCTGGGATTCGGCGGGCCAACGATATACGGGAGACGTGATTGATGCGGGGACGATTGTGCCGGGTAGTAGCCTGCAGATGTTTAATGGTGGAGTTTATCGCGCTTTCGTGGTTGCGGGAGATGCCAATTTGCAGAGCGGCAATATTCTCCAAAATATCAGTATTTTTGGTGTTGCTGGAAATTTCGTGCCGGAAAGTCATAGTGATTGCACAATGAGTGGGGTAGTCGGCTGTGTTGCCACCACTTCCTTCCGATCAGGTGACTCTTCAAACTTGATGCCGGAGAATGTTAAAAAGGGTGTCGTCACCAACGGGATTACGGGGGACTATCCTTCCAGTGCCAATCCCTTGGCAGGTGCCAGTGTAACCCTTGACCTATTCGCGGTTGACTTTGAAAGCCAAATTGTCAGTAGTGCGACTTTTGAGTGGTTTGATTCTTCGGGCAATCGGTATTCTGGTTCAGGCGATACCGACTTAAATGCGGCAAATTTGGCATATGGAAAAAATGTGTTTGGAGTCACGGGTATGGCTGGTATAGGAGCAGACTGTTCATCAGACGGACAAGATAGTTGCTACATCACAGGAACCTTGAAAAGTGTTGATTCCGGTGCCTATACAGCCTGGGATATTCGTAAGGGCAAAACACTGGGGGGTGTTGCGGGTTCCCTCGCGTTTCCGAGAAATATGGCTATTACCTCCGTCTATAACCGAACGACCGGTGATGGTGCCGCGGCAGGCGTCGACGTCTACGATACGATGGAAGACTACACGGGATCTTCATTTCCAACCCAGGCGCCGGCGGGCTGGGATCAGGCCAATGGCAGCAACTGGTTGCGTGAGTCAACCACCGATATTGATGGAGACAGCAATTGTGACGCGGGGGAAACCTGTATCTTCATCGACCGAATCACGGGATTAATGTGGACCAAAGGGGATGGCACAGCACGTCCCTGGGAGTCACAGATAGACTATTGTCATAACGGCAATTTTGGTGGATTTACGGGGTGGCGATTATCAACGCAAAAGGAGAATTTGCAAGCCTATATTGATGGCATATGGTCGTTAGGTGGATCAACAAAATTGAATTATTTCATGAATACGACATTTCGTTCTGCTACCACCAACACCTCGTCACCAACTTTTGCCTGGTCTGGCTATCTTAGTACCGGCACCGTCAACTACGGCCTCAAAACCGCCAACGGAGTCTCGTTATGCATCCGCTGATGCAGAGCCATACACTGAGGAATGTGTCAATCCTAGCCGAATTAACATGGAAATCAGATGAGAGTATCAGCCAGCGTTTCGTGATGGCGGTCGTAGAAACGCCGCCACCACGATTGAGCCGATATATTAATAAGCTGTCAGCTGCAGCATGCCGATCGTGAATGCCGTGGTGCCATTGGCAGCCTTCAGCCGGATCTTTTTGACTCCCTGGACTAACGGCGAGGAGATGGGGGAATGTCCCAAAAACATGATGTAGATATCGTCGCCGACGGCTGCGGACCACTGGGCCATGTCCACCCAATTGTCATGACGGTCAAGCACCTGCAGTGCGACGGTGCCAGTATTCCAATCCCCCGCCAATTGATCCGAAGCGGTGATCTTGATGCTCATGATATTCAAATCCATCATGCCGCCATTGCTGTTGGCGATCTCGATGTAGGGGCTGTAAACCTGCAAACCCTCGCGAGAAGTTGTTGTCAGTGGATCGGTCATATCGTAATGCATGGTAAATTGGCCACTTTCGGTCACCTGCATGCACATGCTGCCGCTGCTGCAGTCGGCGTCCCGTGCGATGGTAAAAAGTTCCTGAGATGGGGTGCGGGCCAGAGCCAGAGATGACAAGCCAAATAATCCAATGAACATCAGTCGTTTCATATGAATCTCCTCGGTTGCTGGAAATCGGGTGCTTCTATCCCGTTCTTATGCCAGTCGAGGAATTCTGTCAATTTCGAGAGACTTTTTTTGATGGGAGAGATTCCTAAGGGTGAATTGAGCCAGCACAAAATGCTGGATTATTTGGATGAATTCGGCTTTACCAGGACAGACTTAAACCAAGACCCCCAAAGGTCATACCCTCGATCTTCACGGTTTCGGTGTTGTTATTGTTTTGCGTGTCCTTCAGCACCACGTTCTCAGTGGTCACAAAGGCCAGATAGGACAGACTGGTCTTGCCCCCCAGGCCGCCGCCTTTGACAAAGAAGTCCAAACCCAGGCGGGTGGAAGTGGCGGACTGTTTGCTGTCCGCCAGCCCTGAAAAATCCTGCGAAGCCCAACCGCGCAGGATGTAAAAGAACTTGGCCAATTCAACATCCACTTCAAGACCCAGGGCGGTGGCGCTGGCGATGTGGGCCTCCCGGACGGTTTGCACAGTGGTTTGGGTGACCTGGCCTTCCGCGATGCGGGTGTCGGTGGA
>JAKQGS010000281.1 GCA_029556045.1 Pseudomonadota bacterium
GGTGACGCCAAAGCCGGCGGTGACGCCAAAGCCGGTGGTGACCCCAAAGCCGGCGGTGACGCCAAAGCCGGTGTTGACGCCAAAACTGAATCGAGCAACAAGGATGCATCATCCTCTGAAGAGGCACAAGACGAGAACCCCTCCCAGGAGACCGGCACCAATGGCGGGGCCACCAACTCTCCATCAAATTCGCAATCGACGCAGGACGCCACACCAGCCCATGCAAGTTCATCCCCAACCAGCGGAGAAGAATCTGGTAAACCTTCGGGAAAAATTGCGAGAGTCCTGAAAAAAACCATCTTTCGAGGAACCGATATCGAATACCTGACCCTGCTGCCACAGACATCTGCCATCCGTTACAACCAAATCGGTTTTCGCAAAGTGGATCCCAGTCTGCCGGCATCCGACAGTGCGTGGCGCAACTATCAATCCATCACGAAATATGACTCAGCCTGGGCTGGACAGATACGCCGCCAAATCTCTGGCCCATGGTTCCTGAACGGCGGCTTTCGTTTGGCCACATTTCCCCGCAGTAACATCAAGTCCGACTATGCCACGGATAATCTGGCGCTTTACACCCGCTCAGAATCGTCCGTTGAATCCGTTGGATTTTGGCTGGATACCCTTTACCACTGGCGTGTAACCAAGTCTGGTTGGTGGGTCATCGCCAGCGGCATGGGGATGGATTTTGAAAAAAGCGAGCTTCGTTTTAGCAGCATCCAGGCGGATGAAACATCGTCCAACAAGGTGCTCATCACCGATTCTCATTCCCGCCTATTCTTCTTTTCAGCGCGATTCATTGCTGAATCCCGCTTCCGCTGGGGTCCTGTTGGATTATCGTTGGGCAGCGCATACAGCACTCCTTTAACCGCAACCCGGGATGAGCTGCTGGGAGAAATCTTTGCACCGGATGGATTCACGTATCCCACCGACGAAAGAGAGGACCTTAAGAAATCATTGGGTCATGAAAAGACCTCATCCCTTGTCTTTTATGTGGGGCTTTTTTTCAACCCCTCCCTGCTATTTTAGGTGGTTTCATTATTGCCAGAGAAAAATCGGATACCCACCGCCGGCGGGAATTTTCCACACTCCTGTCATCGGGGTAAAATCCCAGGTTGCGGTGGAATAAGTGGTGGAGTTCTTCATTTCTGCGGTTGTTTTGCCGGCAATCTGTGACGCATCGCCGGCCGATGTATCCAAACCAGAGGTGGTTATGTCCCAGAATCCGGCCTCGTAGTTATAGGCCATAGGATTGGCGGTAGCATTGACCTGCTTTCCAAACAATCCACCATACTTGGTGCCTAGTCCCTTGACCACCTTACCCGTGGCATAAACTCGCCGGATCGTGGGGCTGAAATCCGTCTGATGGGAATACGGACATCCAATAAAACCCCCTGCATAGTCTGCTCCGGTAACCTGTCCTCGGGCATAAGAATCGGTGACATCCCCCCCCCAGTATCCGGCAAAACCACCAACACAGCTGTTGTCACCGACGACGGCTCCGGCGGCATAGTTCTGAGTTACCGTCACTTTGCCCGTCAGAGCCCGGAACATACCGGCAAATCCGCCCACGCCAGCCTGGCTACCGTATACTGTCGCCGTCGAATAATTTTTACGGATAATTGAGCCGTTGCAGACAGCGGCGGCACCGCTGCAATTGTTCATCTCGCCGAAGAACCCGCCCACATAACTGGTGCCTGTTACTGAACCTGCTACCCCGTTATTTTCCAGAACAAAGATCCCGTTCAGTCCAGAGGTGGAATACCAATAGAGCCCCCCAATAAATCCACCAATGCTGGAGCTGCTGCCGTTGACCGTAGCATCGACTACGGTACGGCGAATCTGGGTGTTAACATTCGCCGCAAGCCCTCCCACAGCACCCCCAACCATACCCGTCCCTTTTATGGTTCCCGTGACGGTGGTGTCTTCAATGATCGAGGTATGGTACATCAATCCAACCAATCCACCCACGTAGGAGGTTCCAGGACCAGAAATTTTTACGTTAATCTGAGAATTCAACAGCTGGGACTTCTGTGACAAATCTGTCGCGGTACCAGCCGTCATCACCCCAAAAGCCCCCCCCATCTGGTTGCGGACATTGCTATCACGGGTGATGGAGCCATCGAACTTTGCATTGGTCCATATACCCTGCGAGGTATACCCAGCCAGCCCCCCCATATAATAGTGATCGCCAGAGATGGCCGCCTTTACCGATATATTGGAAAAGGTACATGAATTCGCTCTCCCCGCAAATCCCCCCACATTATAATAGTGGGGCGTGGATCCAGGAGCGGAGTACCCGCTGACCGTTGCGGTCACCGAAGCATTGGCCACAGATCCGGTCACGATGTAACCAGCCAACCCACCGGCATGATCCTGATTGCTTCGCACCTTGCCCTGCACCGAAACGTCGGTCAGAATTGCGGTACAATTACCACGGCTGGCGTATCCAACCATTATGCCCACATAGCTGAGGCCTTCGATATCGGCATTGGCAATATGCAGATTTTTCACGAGAGATCCGCTGGCAAACCGCTTAAAGAACCCAACACTACTTTCAGCCGGACTTTTGTAGGTCCAATTCACGACAAAGAGATTATTGCCATCGAACTGTGAGTTATAGAAATCGTTCGCATAATTGGCGCTTTTGATAGGGGCAAAACTATTATTGGTAAACCCTGAGAGATTGATATTGTCGCGCAGCATGAAATATTTCCCAGAATTCTCATTGCGCACGAGGTTCAATTGACTCCCATTGCAGATCAGATAAGGAGTGCCGGAAGCACCGGTCCCCCCCGCGTAGGCCGAGGTGCTTTGTGATCCGGGAAGATC
>JAKQGS010000297.1 GCA_029556045.1 Pseudomonadota bacterium
CGGTTTGCAACCTGCGAGGAGAATGACGGCACATCCTGGGAAGAGCATGAGTCCATTGCACGGGCTGCCTGTGAAGCTGCCGATGCCCTGAAGGCCAAGGCCATCGTTTGCCTCACTCTGACCGGTTCCATCGCCCGCACCATTTCCAAATGGCGCCCTCGGACACCCGTGATCGCCATCAGCCCACGTCAGGATATCGTTCACCGCCTATCACTGGTCTGGGGCGTCTACGGCATTCCCAATCCCTCGTTTTACAATCAGGACATCGTATTGCAAACGCTGCCAAATCTTTTAAAGGATTTAAAAGTTGTTGGTTCGGGGGATGTGATTGTAATTACCGCCGGCATTCCAATCAACCAGATGCGACCGACCAACATGATTAAAATCAACCGGGTACCTTAGGATCATGGCCTGAACCTGGTTCCGCCCCGCCTCCTTGGATTTGTAAAGCATGACGTCAGCAGCCTTGATGGGATCATCCGCCTTGCCGTCAAAACCAGGGTCAATCCAGGACACCCCGATGCTAGAGGTGAGTTTTATATTGAAACCGTCTTTCTGAAACTCCGCTTCCCCGATGATCTCCCGCAGACGCTCCGCTTTTTGGCAAACCTCGTAAATATCATTAGCCTGCAGGCATAAAATGTATTCATCCCCCCCGTAACGGGCCGCACAACTCTCCATCCCGAATAATCCCGAGTAGCGGATGATTTTCCCCACCTCACTGATGACGTGGCTACCCACCAGGTGATTCGCCTGGTCGTTAACGGATTTGAAATAGTCCAGATCCAGCATGATAACCCCAAGGCCGAATTCACCCTGGCGGCACCGGCGGATCATATCGCTATAATGAATGTTAAACGAACGCATATTATGCAGTCCGGTGAGCTCGTCAGTCAGGCTGAGAATCTCAAGTTTGTGATTGGCGGAACGCAGTTCGTCGGTCATGGCTTTAAGACGCAATACAGAATTGATGCGGGCCAGTATCTCCCGTTGCGAAATGCGGGTACCAAAAAAATCATCCGCCCCCAATTCAAGGCATTCCACCGGCAGCATTTCATCGTCCACCGGTCCCCCGGTAAGAAAAAATATCACCCCCGTATGCCGCTGATCCTCCCGGCTCCGGATATTCTGACAGAGATCCCCACCAAGGTGCAGGAAGCCTTTGGCAACGCTGACCAACACGAGATCCGGGTGAAAACTGGCAAAGGCCGCCAGTCCTTCGTCATAACTAGCGGCATGGGTGGTTTCGTATTCATAAATGGGAGTTTTATTGTCTTTGGCTGGTTCTTCCCCCAAAGCACCCTGCGGATCGTTGAGCAGTTGCATAATGGCAACACACTCGTGGGAATCGGAAGGTCCGACCACAAGAATCCGCATCTTGCGTTGTTTCAATGGGGGCACGGCTACCTCTATCGTCCGGTCAACCCGCCGCGGGTTGAGTTCATCTGAAAGGTTTATCGGGCGATACCCGTGCAGACTTGATCCATTATTATAGCAATCTGTTTTTATTCGTTTTTTCCGCATCCGATTCCGATGGGGTGAAAAACTCCTTTGGGATCACCCTGGTAGCGTATGATGTTGAAATGTTTTGAATTTTTCTGATCCATTGACGGTCCGCCATTTGTGCCAGACGGCTGACGTCGGGTATCCTAATACTACTGATATATTCTGGAAACAACCGTGGCACCCAACTCCAAAAATCCCGAAACCTTCGAGGGTCCGTTGGAATCATCCGATGGTGATACACGCTCGCCCGGAACCCCCCTATCCTCAACGGGTCCTGTATTGTATCCACCACCAAGCCCCCGCAAACCGTGGCTGGGAAAAACCCTTCGTCGCGCCCTGATTGCCTGCGTAACCCTGTTGGTGATCGGTTCGACTTTCCTGGCAATCTGGCTCCGGGATTTAGGAGTCTTTGACATCACGGACTCCAATTTTAAGACCATCACCAACTATCAATCCTCGGACGCCACGCTGGTTTATGACCGGCAGGGAAAACCACTGGCGGAACTATACAGCCACTACTATGTCTTCACCCCCTACGATCAGATTCCCTCCGCCATGATCGATGCCATCCTATCAGTGGAAGACCGCAACTTTCTCCGGCACAACGGCGTGGATCTGCGCGGTATAGCACGAGCCATGTGGGATCGGCTTTTGGGCAAAGACCTGGAACAGGGGGCCAGCACCATCACCCAGCAATTAGTGCGGCATTTTCTGCTAACCAATGAAAAATCGCTGGAACGCAAGATTAAGGAAATCTTCCTCGCCCTGTACCTGGAAACCAAACTGTCGAAGGAAAAAATCCTGGAGGTTTATTGCAACGTCATGTTCATGGGCAATGGGGCCTATGGGGTGGGAGCCGCCGCCCAACGGTTTTTTGGACGTAAACTGGATCAGCTCAAAACCCATGAAATAGCGGTCATCGCTGGCATGTTTCAGTCCCCCAGCCGATACAATCCCCAGCGCTATCCCAAAAACGCAAAAAAGCGCCAGCTCAAGGTACTGAAGGCCATGGCGACCAACCAAAAACTAACGACGGGGGAAGCCAAAAAGTTCGGGAAACTTCCCCTGAAGTATTCATTTGCCGCCGCCGAAAAAAATCGCAAAGCCCCCTACTTCATCGATTTTGTGGAAGAGCAAACCAAAAAAATCCTGGGAGCAAATATCCGCAATCGTGGTCTCCGCATCCACACCACCCTGGACGGCGAACTGCAAACCCTGGCCCAGGACGCCGTGGGTCGTGCCAGGCCGATCTTTGAAAAAGCGGAAAAAAAGTTGATCCGCAGCCAGAGTAAAGATGGCAAAGACAAAAACCGCGTGGAAGCGGCCCTGCTGGTCACCGATCCGAAAACCGGGGAAATCCTCAGCATGGTGGGAGGACGAGATTATAAAGTCTCCCAGTACAACCGCGCGGCGTCCGCACTGCGGGCTCCCGGATCCGCCTTCAAGCCCGTCACATATTCCCTGGCACTGGAGCGCGGCTACAAGTGGTACGACCTGAATTATATCGCGCCGGTGGCGGTGGACAACTACCGCCCCAAAAACTATTCCAAATCCTACCTAACGGAAACAACTTTGCTCCAGGCCTTTTACAAATCCGTCAACACCACCGCGGTGGAGGTTGGCACCAAATTAGGCCTGAAAAATGTCATCGAACAGGCGCACAAACTCGGCATCCACACCCCCCTGCGAGATGAGGCCGGCACCATTCTGGGGAGTTCAGAAGTTTCCATGCGGGAAATGGCGACCATGTACAGTGTTTTTGCCAATGGCGGCATACGCACAATCCCCATCGCTATCACCAAAATCACTGATCGCAACGGCAAAGTGCTATTTGAGGAAAACCCCCTCGAAGAACGACAAAAAAAGGCGCTGTTGCCACAATTTGCTTTCTTGATGACCGAAGGATTGCGCGCGGTGTTCCGTTATGGCACAGCAGCCCGCTACCCGGACATGGCGGAGTGGGCTGTCGGTAAAACTGGCACCACCAACGACGCCCGCGATAACTGGTTTTGCGGTTATTCCTCCAGTCTGGTTTCTATAGTGTGGGTTGGATCGGAGGGGCCACAGGGAATGGTGGGAGATGAGGCCGCTAGTACCCTCGCCCTCCCCATCTGGGTTGATTTCATGAAGACCGCCCGCAAGAAGTACCCTACCCGTTCGTTTGCCGTTCCGGAAAATGTTCTCAGTGACCGCATCAATCCCAAATATGGTTATCAGGATCCCGCCAAAGGGATTCCATTTTATTTTTTGAAAGGGCAGGAGCCGCAACAAACCAGCTCCGACCTTGAATCCATCAGTCGAAACGCCAACTATCGCA
>JAKQGS010000309.1 GCA_029556045.1 Pseudomonadota bacterium
CCCTGGTGCTGGAAAACGGCCAGGCCTCCTACCTGTCCCATTGGGAGTCCGCTGATACCCTCCAGCGAATCTCGCAAATTGAACGCCACTTTTTCCCCACGTCTCAGACGCAGGAGGGACAACCATGAGCATGGGGGTCGCCCGGTTTTCCCGCAAATTTGCCCTGCCCCTTTGGCGTTGGTATCTGGGGGGTCTGATATTTTTGGCCATCACCAACCTGGTCACGCTAGAAATTCCGCAGTTGGCCAAAGAGGTGGTCAACCGAATTTCCGCCACCGGGCCCCTTTCCCAATTGGAAACCATCGCCCTCAGCATCATTGGTCTGGGTTTCATTCAAATCCTGGTGCGCAGCCTGTCGCGGATTCTGATCTTCTGGCCTGGCCGTCAGCTGGAATCCACCTCAAAAACCTACTATTTCGAACGCATCATACGCCTTCCCCTGGACTTTTTTAACCGCTATGGCCTCGGGGACCTCATCTCCCGCATCGCTAACGACATCACCCACCTGCGGGCCTTTCTGGCCTTTGGGGTCTTGCAGGTGCTGAACCTGGCGTTCCTGGTGATCTTTACCATCAGCAAGATGGCCAGTGCCCATCTCACGTTAACTTTACTGTGCCTGATTCCCATCAGTCTGATGCTGCTGATCGCCCGCTTCATCATGCCCGCCATGAATCGCTACTCCCGGCAGAATCAAGACGCTCTGGGCAAGCTGACCAATCGCGTGACGGAGTCCTTTCTGAACGTGCACACCATCCAGGCCAATGCGGCGGAAGAGGCCTTTTTACGACGATGCGAAGCGGAAAACCTTGAAGTCTATCGCACAAATATGAAGCTGATCCGCACCCGCACTCTGTTTTTTCCTCTATTGTCCAGTCTGACCACCATGTCGCAGCTGATTGTGCTCTACTACGGTGGACTGGAGGTTACCCGAGGCAATCTGACGATCGGGGACATCCTGACCTTTAACATTTATCTGGCCTATATCGCTTTCCCCCTCACGTCCGTCGGCATCATTTTGTCCATTTACCAAAGGGCCAAGACGGCGCTGCAGCGGTTGAGTGTGATTGAAGACGAAACACCGGAGCGCGCCCGGCATATTTCCCAAACTCCTGTGACCGCCGGTGCCATCCTGGAGATTCGCAATCTCACATTTTCCTACCCGCAGGCGGAAGAAGGCCGCACCGAACCGGTTCTCCATAATATTTCCCTGACCATTTCTCCGGGACAGCGGGTGGGCATATACGCCCGTATCGGTTCCGGCAAGTCCACCCTGTTTAATCTGATTTGCCGCCTTTACGATCCGCCCCCGGGCACCATCTTCTGGCGGGGGCGGGACGTGCTGGAGTGGGAACCGGAGGAGCTGCGTCGGGACATTGGGTACGCCCTTCAGTCGGTGCATTTGTTCTCTGACACTATCGCCAATAATCTCTGTTTTGGTCTGGCGGAAAAGCCCTCACCGGAAGCCCTGGAGGAATGCACCAAGGCGGCCCAGATCTGGCAGGAAGTCCAGGGGTTTGAAAAAGGCTGGGACACCGAGATCGGGGAAAAAGGCATCCGCTTGTCCGGGGGACAAAAGCAGCGTCTAGCTCTGGCCCGCCTCTTCCTGCGCAAGCCCAAACTACTGCTGCTGGACGACGTTCTGTCGGCGGTGGACAACCAGACCGAGCGGCTGTTGATTCAATACATCGAACGCTCCCAGACCCCCATGCTGGTGGCCTCCCATAAGCTAACGGCATTGGAGGCCTGTGCCCATGTGATCTTTATGGAAAAGGGCCGTATCGTTGACCAGGGGCATTTTGCGGAACTTGCGGAACGGCACCCCGAACTGCGGAAGGAGGTTTTAGATGAACGCGCTACCCAACATTAAGCGGGTCATGCAGGACATCAGAAGCCTTCAGCGCCTTTGGCCATTTTTGCGGGAGCAAAAGATGCTGCTATTGGCGGCTGTGATCCTGGTCCCGGTTATTTCGCTCTTTCAGATGAGTTTGCCCATCATCCTGAAGTACGCCATTGACGAGGGAATTCAAAAGGGGGCTTATGACGCCATTTCAATGGGTGCCGCCCTTTATTTCACCGCAGTGGTGGGGGAATATCTGAGCCGTGCTGGTCAGACGGTCCTCACCTCCCTGGCGGTTCACCGCATGATCAACAAAGCCCGCATGGCTCTGATCCGGCATGTGCTGAGGCTTTCGCCCTCATACCATGACCGCTCCATGAGCGGGGCCCTGGTGACCCGGGCCACCAGTGATTTTGACAACCTCAGTGAGTCCCTCAACATGGGGGTTCTCACCTCAATCGTTGACTTTGCCATCCTTGGGGGGGCCATTGCCGGTCTGTTATGGCTGAACTGGAAGTTGGCCCTGGTGGCGATTTTGATCCTGCCGTTTGTGGCGGTGATTGTGACAAACTTTTCCCGTGGCCTTAAGAAGAGCATGATGGCGGCCCGTGTCAAGATCGCCGCCCTCAATGCCTTTGCGCAGGAGTGTCTCTACGGCTCCACCACCGTCAAACTCCTCACGGCGGAACGGGCAGGCACCCGCAAGTTTGATAAACTGGCCATCGAGTACCGTGACGTGCAGATGAAGTCTGTAATCCTGGACGCCTCGCTGTTTGCTATACTGGACGGCATTGCCGCCATCACCATCGGTGTGGTGTTATGGTATGCCGTTACCCATGTGGGAGGACCCAATGAGGCCCTGAGCGCTGGTCTAATGGTGGCTTTCGTGCAATACCTGCAGAATATCTTTGAACCCCTCAAGCAGCTGGGCAACAAAATTGCCATGCTGCAAGGAGCCTTCACGTCGCTGGAACGGATCTTTGGGGTGCTGGACACCCAGGAGTTTGTGGAGGGAGCTGCCCCCTGCACCCGCAAACTGCAGGGGACCGTTCAGTTCAAAGATGTCACCTTTTACTACAAAAAGAATAACTCCGTGCATCCCGTCCTGCACAATGTGTCGTTTCATATGCCTGCCGGACAGTCGCTGGCGCTGGTGGGCCCCACAGGGGCCGGTAAATCCACCATCACCAAACTCCTCTCCAAACTCTACGACGGATATGAGGGACGAATCACCGTGGACGGACAGGATATCCGGGGTATCGAAGGGAACAGTCTGCGACAAAAGATCGCCATTGTGCCTCAGGATATCACCCTTTTTGATGGCACCATCCGCTTTAATATCGGCATGGATAATCCGGCGATTGCGGAACAGGACATCATTCAGGCAGCCCAGGCGGTAGGAGCTCATGAATTTATCATGAGCCTGCCGGGTGGTTATGATTATGTGCTGAAAGAAAAAGGCAGCAATCTATCGCAGGGCCAACAGCAACTATTGGTGTTTGCCCGCGCTCTGGCTAAAAACCCTGCGGTTATCATCCTGGACGAGGCCACCTCATCCGTGGACCCGGAGTCCGAAAAAGCCATCCAAAATGCTATCGCTTCCCTTCTTCATGGACGCAGTGTCATCGTGGTGGCCCACCGCCTGTCCACCATTCGCAAGTGCGATCAAATTCTCGTGGTGCAAAAGGGTCGCATCGTGGAGTCCGGCAATCACGACTCCCTGATGCAGCAAAAATCCGCCTATTATGGCCTTCACGAGGCTTTGATTTAACGGGAGAGCGGCGTGCGCGATACACTGGATATGCTCAAACAATTTCACCTGGGTCGGGGGCAGGGCTTTCGTTTTGCTCTGGCCACCATCGTGTCGACAGAGGGGTCCACCTACCAAAAAGCCGGCGCCAAAATGCTGGTCCGCAATGATGGTCTCCGGGTGGGACTATTGAGCGGAGGGTGTCTGGAAAACGACATCGTGGAAGCCGCGTTGCTGGCGATGGGACAAGGGGAGTCACGGTTTCTGAGCTTTGACCACAGCGATGAGGCGGACAAAACCCTGGGTACCAGCCTGGGGTGTCGCGGAAAAATTGTGGTTTGGATCACCCCGGTTGCAGAACACATCGACACCAAGACGTTTGCCTGGTGGATTGGCCGCTGTGCAGAACGCTACACCTACACCTCCTGGACCATCCTCGACAGCAGTCATCCCGATTGGGTTGGCGCGCGATGTTTTATGCTGCCGGGATTTCTCAAGACCACCGCTGGAGACATCCCCTGGCGGGACCTGGAATCGACTCTGTCCGAAGCACCCACGGGAAGCCGTCCCGCTCAGCGCCACAATATTGCCACCCCATCCGGGTGGTGCGATGTTTTGGTGGAATCCTTTGCACCGCCGGTGCGGCTGTTACTCTGGGGATTGGGGGTTGATGCTGAGCCGGTCTATCGCCTGGCGGTGGAACTAGGATGGGAGGTTGTGGGATTTGACCATCGCCCCGTTCATGCTCAACCGGACCGATTTCCCGACGCGGATCATATCCAGACCGCTCGTCCGGATATTTTGCAGCGCATCACCACCGACGCTCGCACGGGGGTGCTGATCATGAGTCATCACTACCCAACGGATCTCGCGGTCCTGCAAGCCTTGCAAGATAAAACGTTGGGTTACATCGGACTATTGGGACCGGTGGAACGTCGCCAGCAGTTGTTTGCAGATATGGACGCCGAAGGAACAGCCCCATCGCCGTCTTTCCAAGAGCGGGTTTATGGACCTGCCGGCCTCAAGCTAGGGGGACGTACCGCCGCGGATGTGGCCCTCAGTGTGGTAGCGGAAATCCAGGCGGTGTTCCATCACAAGGATGCTCCTCATCTGCGGGACACCGGGAGCAAAGGTTGAATTCATCAACGTCATCCCTCGTGGCGATACTTCTGGCGGCTGGCGCATCGCGCCGTCTGGGTCAGCCCAAGCAGCTGCTGCCCTGGAAGGGCTCCTCTCTGATCCGCCATAGTCTCCAGCAACTCACGACGGAATTGCCGATACCTGTTTTGGTGGCGACCGGGACTCATCACGCCGCCATCATCCAGGAGCTAGAGGGAGTCGCGATACCATTGACCTTCTGTCCGGTGGACCACTGGCAACTGGGCCAGGGGCACACCCTAAAATTTGCGTTGTCATTGGCAGCACAGCAGTTTTCAACAGCCTCCCATTTCATGATCGCCCTCTGTGATCAGCCCTGGATTCCGTCCCGGCACTTTCGCAGTCTGGCTGATCTCTCCCAGCAGGAGCCGCAGGCGGTGATTGCCACCCGCTATCCCGATGAAAAAATCGGGGTCCCCTGCATTTTCCCCCGCATTTTTTTGCCGCAATTGCAATCACTGGGGGATGAGGAGGGGGCCCGCATTTTCCTCAATCGCCCCGATCAGAGGGTCCTATCGATCCCGTGTCCCGAGGCCGCGCGGGACATTGATTTTCCCCACGACATCCTACTTCCGCAGCAGAATCTAGACTAAAAAATCCAACTTTTACGCCACCTTCGACACCACTAAATCAACCTCATAGCCCAAAGCCCTAAACACCTTATTAATGGTGGAAAGTGTCGGTATACGATCTTGATCACCGCGCTCAAGTCTTGCGATCATAGGCTGGCTGACACCAGCTTTTTTTGCTAACTGGGCCTGTGTTAAGCCAGCTTTAATACGCAGGTCTTCAATAAGATGCGCCACCCTCAAATGCATCGATGCTTCATCATAAGCAAGCCTCATGTCAGGATCGGTAAGCTTGGTCTTTAGGTAAGACTTTAACTTCATGCTCTTTGTCATAAAACCTCCGTTAACCGCTTTCTTGCAATCGCAAGTTCATTCAATGGTGTCTTCTGCGTCTTTTTCTTGAATGCATGTAGAAGCATCATGGTCTTAGCGCTAATCAAAACATACATGATGCGATATCCCCCCGATGGGGTTTTAATTTTGATTTCCCAGAGTTTCCCCTCGATCTGCCGAAAAACGGCGCCCTTTGCTTGAAGGCCCATTTCTTCAACTTCACTTAAGACAGCTAAAAGAACAGCCTGATCACGCTTTGGCTGATCGTCGATAAATTTTACGACTGGAGAGCGACCACTACTGGATTGGTAAAAGACAAGTTCCATGCAGCATTTATAACCAAATGGTTATTATAAGTCAACGACGAACATATTGAAAAAGGCATCCGTCGTAAATTGATGACGATAAGCACATTTTACCCGAAATATCCCTATATCTTCTTTAGATTAGCTATTTCTTATCGTTTTCTCATAAACCACCCCCCATACTGCTTCCCGAC
>JAKQGS010000323.1 GCA_029556045.1 Pseudomonadota bacterium
CCGGGAAGAGGGGCTTGGGCTCACCATCATGGAAGCCATGAGTCAGAAGACACCGGTTGTGGCAGTCCACACGGGAGGAGTGCCGGAGCTGATAACGGACGGCGTCGATGGTTATCTCTACCCTGAGCCAACAGAAGAAGCTCTGAAGGAGGGACTCGAACGTGCCCTCAGGGATCGTGGGCGCTGGCCTACGATGGTGGAGGCAGCCTTGGCGCGATTGCGTCGGGAGCTGGATCCCGCCGTTTGTGGGCAGATCCTTGAAGATGCTTATCGGCGACTGCTCGACACCAAAGCATCTAAATAATTGTCCACAGTGGTTTGAAACTTCTTCAGAGAGAGATGTTCCACAACCCATTGACGTCCCTGGATAGCCAGACTCTGACGGAAGGATGCATCATCCAGAAGTTTTTTGATGGCTTTTGCCAGCGTGTCGGCATCCCCCATGGGAAACAGCAATCCGGTCTCTCCGTCGATCACTTGTTCCAGCACACCGCCGCCAGCAGATGCGACGATGGGGCGATTGCAGAGGCGGGCCTCGCTAACGACCCGGCCAAATGGCTCAGGCTCAAGTGAGGCATGGACCACGATATCCATGGCTCCATAAGCTGGGGCCACCTGCGTTTGAAATGGCACAAAAAAAATCCGCCCCTGTAACGGGGCTTCCCGCGCCATCACCTGCAGCGCCTCACCATAGTGCTGGTGCCCCTGGGTCGTGTAGATACTGCCGCCACAGATGATTGCCCGTAGGTTCGGGTAATCAGGGGCAAGGATTTTTAGTGCTTCCAGAAAGAGTGTGCACCCCTTCCAGGGGGCCAGAATCGTCACCATACCCACTACAAGATCATGCGGCCCTATTGCGTGATCCAGGGAAAGATCAGCTAAAGCCTGGCCTCGCTCCATCGGGTGATAACGCTGTGGGTCGATCGCGGCATAAGCGATGGGAATGGGTGCGTTAAACCATGATTGGTAAGACTGGCCGACTGCCTGGGAATTGGCCATGGCATGAATTTTTTTGAAGGTGGTCCATAGCCGATACCAAAACCGGAGCATTCTAGATCGCGGGGCAAAGACGTGAAGATGCCAGACGATGGAGCATGGTATGAATGGCGCCAGCAGGGTGCTGACAAGTTCCGCTTTGATGCCATGGGTATAGACCACATCGGGCTGGCGTATCTTGATCAACCGGTGCAATGCTCGGAGATAAGACCCAAGATCCCCCAGTGCTTTCAACCGAGTCCACAGCGGCAGAGTCTGTCGTTGCCCCCATTGTTTTAAATGATGTCCCAGCGGCAGGATCGTGTGGGTGATTCCCCGCCGATCCAACTGTTCCACCAGAGGACCCTGGTCGGGCAATACCACGTGAAAACGCGGCATCTCATCGGGGGAGCGGGTGAGAAAGTCAAGAACCACCTGCTCCGCGCCGCCGAGTCCGCTGGAGGTGAGCAAAAGCAGAACCTGCGGTTTCATGCTGTTACCCTGCTTGCAGCCGGGTGGATTGACCAGCCTGGAGCTCCTGATAGATCGTCACCATTTCCCGGGCCACACGATCCCAGCCGAACCATGCGCGGTTTTTTAGGGCAATGGGAGCCGATGGGAGCGCCAGAATCTTTTCAATGGTTTCCCCTCCGGTAAAGTCCGCCACCCGGGTGCCGGGATCCTGGGCCAGGGTTTCATAGGCAGGAACCTCACGACTGATCAGTATGGGGGTGCCACAAAGACGGGCCTCCACACAGGGTAAACCATAACCCTCATAGAGGGAGGGGAAGACCAGGGCGGCAGCCCGATGGTAGGTGGCTATCAGCTGAGCTTTGGTGAGATAACTGACCTGGGTGACCCGTTGACGGATGCCGAGTTGTTGCAACATTTCTTCCTGTGCCGGCGAAAATGTTCCGCCAACCTGCAGCAGGTGATACTGCTGCGGTAATTTGGCCAGGAGAGGAAACAGTCGTTCCAACCCTTTGCGGGTATCGGTGGTCCCCACGTGCAGAAGCAACCCGTTTTCCCGCGGTTGATCACTGTGGGTGAAAGCTTCCGGATCAACGCCGAGGTAGACGATGCGGTCAGGTTTCAGTCCCAGGGTGTCTTGCATCTCACGGGCGGTATGGCGGGATATGGCCACACGCAGATCCGCTTCCGCTATGCCCTTGGTAATGCGGTGGCGGAAGAATTGGTTGACCTGGTTGGCATTGCGGGCAAAGGCGATGTCAGTGACCGTCACCATGGTGCGACGAAAGAGATTTTTGGCCCGCAGCAGGGAGTCCCCATACGCTGGATCAATCAGATGAAAGATCTCACCCTGTGGCAATTTGTGGGGGTAAAGCAGACGTCGGTCAAACCAGCGGGGGGTGCGGTAAACCTCCGGACCGAATAAAACCGGTTTGAGGGGAACATGGTTGGCCACCACGTTTTGGGAAACCGCGTGATAGAGCTGTTCGGCGTGGAGACTGCTGCTGTTCCAGTTGTCTTCCTGGTAGCCCATGGAGATGACGAGTTTAGGATTCATTGGCATGCTGCGAGTCTTCGACTTTGATGGTTCTCTGATATGGGGGCAGAATCTCCGTAAATCTCCTGCAATCGCAATTGCAGACGATATGGGGAATGCCAATCGCTATAATATTGCTGCCCCAGCAGGGCTCGTTGATGTCGCTGGAGCGGCTGCTGCAGTAGCTGGACGGCCATAGAGGCAAAAGCCTCAGCATCCCCCCGTGGCACCATGGCTAGGCCGCTGTCGCGCAGGGGATCCCCAGGTATGGAGCGTGGTTCCGTGGTCAGAACACAAAGGCCATGCTGCATGGCAGCCACCACGGTGGAACGTCGGGAGGATACCCCATCCACAAATGGCGCCAATTGCAGGTCGGCAGCCTGCATCAGGAGATTGATGGTGTTCGGTTCCCGGGGTCCCAGCCAGATCAAACTTTGGCGGTTGGATTCCTGGGTTGCCTGCGTCAGGCTCATGTGAAAGGATTCAGGAGCCTGGCCCACCACCACCAGCTGCGCCGTGGGCACGTTTTTCTGGAGCATTTCCCAGGCTCGGCAGAGGAGTGGATGATCCACGCCGCTTCCCCCAGGGCTGAAAATCAAAATGATCGGTCGATTTGTTTGTATACCCAACAGGCGACAGGAGTCTGTGCGAGCCTCCAGGGAAACGAAGGCGTAAGGCATTGTTGAAGGAATCGGCATCCAATGCACACGATGTCGATAATCCGGAGTAAGGTCTTGCAGCAGTGAGGTCCAAGGGTAAGAGCTGACCAAGACATGATCCGCATCGGGAATCAGAGTCAGAAGACTCTGCCTTTGCAGATGGCCGAGGGTCCTGGCTTGCCACGAGGGCCCATCCGTCCACAGTTCATGCACCATCAGCTCCACCGAAAGTGGATAACGCCGGAGGCGCCGCAGCAGGCGTCCCATCATGGGCACGATGCCGTGTTGTTGATACAGATGCGGAACCCACTGGATCCATAGTTTATGGGGATTTGCTTCTTTTATGACATCTTCCAGTGCGCTGACGCGCCCCCATGACCACGGGGAGGGGAGGAATTCCACCCGGCCGCATGATGCGGGAACAGACGTGGGGTTGGTTTGGGTGATCAGGATCGACTGCCAACCCATTGCCGCGTGGATTGTCGCCATTTTCAACGTATGATCTCCCACGCCGCAAATTGCCGGTGGCAGCTTGGGGGACAAAAAGACAATCCGTTGGGAATCCGCTGGGCTCACATGACTCCAGTCTGGTTATCCAGATGCTCGTCTGGCAATGAAATTTCGAACTTTCTTATGGATTGATAGGCACGCGTTAGCGCCGAATGACCTCTTTCAAGGGGACTCTTTAATTTTACTGTGTAATGAGTTCAAAGCCCAGAGATAGCCGGCTTGAAGCGCAGGCTTTTCATGTTTTTGATAAAAACGATAGGATGGCGTCAATGTGGTGTCGCATTCGAAACTTATCTCTGACTCTGCGCCAACCGTTGATCCCCATTTGGTGGGCTACAGCAGGATTCCCAGCCAGTCGATCCATGGCTTGAGCCAGCGTATGGGAATCATGCGGGGGATAGGGGATCAATATGCCGGAGTGCTCGGGAACGAGCCATTCCCGCACTCCGCCCACATCATGGGCGATGACAGGGCGCCCGGCGGCCATGGCTTCCAGACCCACCAGGCCAAAGGGCTCTGGAAAGAGGGGTGGCATCAGGACGACCTGAGCATTGCGATAGGCCTGATCCATTTGCTGTGCATCCAACCATCCGGTAAACGTCACAAGGTGACGGGGGGGGAGCCGTGATGCCTTATCCTGTAGGATTACTTTCTGGCGACCATCTCCGGCAATGACCAGATGAATGGGGGTGATCACGTGCTGCAGGGCATTGATGACCTCCAGTCCTCCTTTGCCCTCCACAAGTCGAGCTGGAAAAAGAAATTGGGGTGGCATGTTTTCGGGTGGGAGCGGGGGAACCTCAGAGATCGCCTGATCGGGCAGACCCAGGGGAACCACGTGGATCGGGGGCGTGGTCATCCCATCGGTCCGAAGGCTGTCCGCCATGTATTCACTGGCTACCAAGAGATGCCGTGCCGCAGCTATCTGGGAACGAAAAAGAGCGGCCTGTTGGTACTGTTGATAGTGTTTCCATGCATTGCGGCTACCGCAGCGATGGAACCAGGGAGCCACGATGCAATAGGGGCCAAATCGACGGGAGCATATGGAGCGAGAGGTTAACCAAAACTTTCCTTCACCGGCACATAAAAGAGGGTAGTGAGCGTGCAGAAAAAACGATGTGGGGGCCAGTCGGTTGAGTATGCTCCAGACACCTGACGGAACAAGGGTATGAACGATGATGGCATCAGGCTTCAACTCTCGGACGAACTCCTTTAAAGCGAGCTGTACGGAAGTGGAGTCCTCATGAAATGGGATATTTTGGTGGTTCCACGTCTGTGATGTCGGTGAATCACCGCGGCTGTAAACCAAAGCCAATTGGTGACCCAATGCCTGCAGGCCTTCCATCACCGCATGCAGGTAAACCTCTATGCCGCCAACCCGGCTCCCATAGTCATTCACCATCAAGATCTTCATGGCTAGGGA
>JAKQGS010000339.1 GCA_029556045.1 Pseudomonadota bacterium
CCCTGGTATCAGACGCTGGGCAATCACGATCATTTCTGGATGGGCTCCATCCCCGTGGACCACAGCCTGCGCGAAGATCTCAGGCAATCCTACCTTTCCGATGAAGTCTTCGCCACAGGCGATGTCTTGTCCGACCCCCGGGAAATCGACAGCCGTGACTACTATGTGGGCGTCATCGACGGCTCAACGCCTTACGGGGATATCAAACACGCAGGGCCTGTCGGCGATTTCAATAACCCGCCCAAAGTGGCAGCTGACCCGGATCGCCGTTCTCTTTTGAAAAACGGATGGCTGCAGGAATTTTTCAATACATCGTCCACACCCGTCGGACATGGTTTTAATCCGGCGGCCGACGAGGAGGGGTTTGCCTGTTACAGCTTTGTGCCGAAACCGAATGTTCCCCTTAAAGTGATCGTACTGGACGATACGCAAAACGAAAACAGCGGCTCCGTCGACTTACATGGGCACGGCTTTCTGGATGCCGGGCGCTGGAACTGGCTCAAAAAAGAACTGGCTGACGGGACAGAAGCGGGTCAACTCATGATCATCGCCGCTCATGTGCCGATCGGCGTCGAAGTGACTGCGCCCAATTCTGAAATGGGCTGGTGGACCGATCCGCAAAACGCCGTCACCCTTCCGGAGCTGATTGAAGAACTGCACAGTCGTCCGAACCTGATTATGTGGATGGCCGGTCACCGTCATTTGAACACCGTGAAAGCCTTTGTGTCGCCTGATCCAACGAGGCCGGAAAAAGGCTTCTGGCATGTGGAAACCCCGTCGCTTCGGGACTTCCCGCAGCAGTTTCGCACCTTCGAAATCTACCGTAACAGCGACGCCACTATTTCCATTGTGACCACAGACGTTGACCCGGCAGTCCGGGAAGGAACACCTGCCGCAATGTCACGCAAATACGCCATCGCGACAGCACAGATTGTCGGGACCTTCGATACCGTAACCGGGTGGAATCCCACGGGCGATCCCACCATTAAGCCCATGCCGACCGGTTCCTATAATGCAGAGTTGAGAGTTGCGCTCAGCCCGGACATGCAGGCGAAGCTGCAACAATAAATTCACGAAAAGGTATCAAAAGATGATTCGTGTAATTGGCTGTGTTTTGCTTGCTATTGTACTGTTTGCGCCGCAGATGTCCCGGGCGGAGCTAATCATGCTTGACGAGAAAGCCTGTGGTCTACGGCATAGGCTGTCAGTCGGGGATCTGCTGGAAGTTGGCTTGCCGGGCAATCCGACAACCGGCTATGTATGGACGGCGACCGCTATTCCTGAACAGTTGTGCCAACAGGGAGAGCCAGTGCATCTGAGTGACTCTCCAGCGGTTGGCGCAGGCGGCATTACCGTTTTTCGATTCACTGTGGTTTCAGCAGGAAACGCCAACCTGGATCTGGCTTACAGGCGGCCGTGGGAAAACCAGCTGCAACCTGCAAGGACATGCAGTATCCAGCTTCAACTGGCTCTGTCCGCCGAGCACGCGGCAAATTCTTTGCTACCCCTTTCAACAGCTCGCATACAGGTGGCGGCGGAGTTTGACCGTCTCGACATCGCACTTGGCAAAGCGGCAGGTATGCTTGGAAAAACAGGCCTGACCGGGGATGAGGCACGGCTAGTCCTGGCGGAAACGTCCAAGGAATTTAGCTATGCGATCGACTGCAGCACTGTTGATCCAGGGGGGTGGCTGACCACCATTGAACCAGCCGGCTATCGCAGCTTTGAGGGCAATGATATTTCCGATCAGGAACAGGTCAAACGGATTTTGAAACGGCACAAACCCGTGCTGAGTGAAGTTTTTCGTTCGGTTGAGGGGTACGATGCGGTTGGT
>JAKQGS010000350.1 GCA_029556045.1 Pseudomonadota bacterium
CCCACCAAGAAAAAAGCGCGGCGTTAACATGACCGCCCGCAACCGGGGGGCCATCCCCCCGGAGCTTGATCTCGACGCCCAGGTTCCCCAGTTTCGGGAACGGTTGCTCCATTGGTACGGCAACCAGCGTCGGGATCTACCTTGGCGCATCCTCTGGCGCCAACACCGTGATCCCTACCACGTGTGGGTCAGCGAGATCATGCTGCAGCAGACCGTGATCAAAGCGGTGATCCCCGCATACGAGCGCTTTTTGCGCCAATTCCCCGACGTCCACACCCTGGCCCAGGCGACCGAAGCGGACGTGCGTCTTGCCTCCCGGGGACTGGGATACTACCGTCGTTTTGGTCTGATGCACCGCGCGGCCCAACAGCTCTCCCAGCAGCTGCAATCACCGGGAGCATCATGGCCACAAACCTATCACCAGTGGCTTGCATTACCGGGGATCGGCGCTTATACCGCGGCCGCCATCAGCAGCATTGCCTTCGGTTTTCCCAAAGCGGTGGTGGATGGCAATGTGGAGCGGCTGTTTTGCCGTCTCTTTGATCTGCGAGAGCCCCCCAACGGACCGCACCTGAAAAAGCAATTTCAACGGTTGGGTGATGCCGCCATCTGCCCGCGCCAGCCCGGCGACTTTAATCAAGCCATGATGGAGATGGGGCAAACCCTGTGCACCAAAGCCTCCCCTGATTGCGGAACCTGCCCCTTTCATGACAGTTGCCTGTCACGCCGCAACGAGAGCCAGCATCTGGCTCCCGCCGCCAAAGCCAAGACCCCTTATGAGGATGTGATACTGGCGTTTGATGTCCCCCAGCGGGGAGACGAAATCGGACTGATCTACCGGGACGAGAGCTGGAAGTTTCTCAAAAACAGCTGGGGATTCCCGTACCGGATTCATACCAATAAAAAGGCACCTGGTTCGCACCAGGGGCGCTTTACCCATGCCATTACCAACCATCGAATCACCGCCTTTGTTCGAAACACCTCGCCAAAGGTTGAGGACGAAATCCGCTGGGTTCACCGCGATCATATCCAGGGGGAGTTGGTGGCCAGCCTTGATCAAAAGGCGCTGCGGGCCGTCCTGAAATAGGGACCGGTTAAAGGAATCACTTCACCTCATACGAGTTGCGTTGACTTACCTCAAATGGGATCATCTTCGCAGAGTGCGATTTTCTATAATCGCATCCGTCTTCATACTTCAATTGACTATGTGCCTCCAGTTGAATTCGTGAAGTCATTTGAGATAGCGAAAGCGGTTTAACTGTTGGTACGTTTTTACTAGCGCAGCTCACACTTTAAGCCTGTTTTTGGCGCTGATTTTCATAGTACTGATGTAGTTGTGGATTTCTCGCCATTCCGGACGGCCATTTCAAGGGGCTTTTTATTTTGCATTCACCTTCTGATGGCATTGTTTTTTTCTTCACTCCCTTAGCAGCCGAGGCAACTGTTCCACGAAGTAAAGGGGCAAGGTCAAAATATCAAAGGTGACTGTTTGTGGGTTATCTGAGGACGTCAATTGGTGGGTGACCCTCTGCCTCGCCGGGGGCTCCATGCTGAACTTCACGGCGAGGGGTGAATTTCTTAAGGCCACAAATTGCAACAGAGATTTCAAGGCACCAGCTTTTTTAGCTTTCACTTCGATAGGAACTATGCCGTTCTTCGCTTGAACAAGAAAATCGACTTCCGCGTTGGCGGATTTACCTTCTCGCAGCCAATAGAAGAGTGCGGGATTGACAGTTGGACCATGGAAAGACACCAGATGTTGAGCGATGAATTGTTCCGCCAACACACCCTCGTGGAACAACCGGATCCCATCAAGATCGGGGGGGATCGATGATCCCAGGGCGCGGTTTAATAGTCCCAGGTCAAGGCTGAAGCATTTGAAAGTTTTTTCGTCGATTTGCGCCCCAAGAGGAGGCCCGTCGGCATGGGAATGGTAAATTCGGTGGATGATCCTTGCCATCGCAAAGAGATGAATAACTTCACGCACCTGATTCGCACGCTCGTCCGGCGCTAGTCCAGAATACTTGACCTTTTTACCAATCTGATGGGGCAATCGATCGTAGACTTGATGAAGAAGTGTGAGACGTTGCCTCTTGGCATATTTATGAAAATCGTCACGAATAGTCTGGACAATATTCTCTTGAGTATTCTGCCATCGACTTGATGTTGGATCATCAATAAACTGCGTTACGACTTCCGGCATCCCCCCGACCATCATAAAATCACGCAAAAGCAAGGAAAGTCCCCGATGGGAAGCATCTGGCCATAAGGAGCCAATTTTATAGTCCGCAAGTTGTTGCAGCAGCCAGTCCTGCCCCCGTGCGTGCAGGTATTCTTCAAACGAAACCGGTTGGATGTACAAATACTCGATGCGACCAACTGGCATGGAAAACTCATGATCTGCCAATGCAAAATCCAACAGCGATCCTGCTGCGATTACCGGCAACTCCGGCCAATCTTCATAGAAGTACCGCAAGGCTGCCAATGCATGGGGGGTCGCTTGAATTTCATCGAGGAACAACAAGACTTTATTTCCAGAAATCGAGCGCTTTAAAATCGCCTCCAGCTGACGACGAATAACCTCCATATCGAGAGAGGCAAAGACTGTATCCAAACTTAGGTGACGTTCGAGATTAATTTCAAGAAGCTCGAACTGTTGCTGATTGGCAAATTGACGCACCAAAGTTGATTTTCCAACCTGCCTGGCCCCTCTCAATATCAAAGGTTTTCGAAATTTCGAAATAATCCAATTATTTAAATATGTTAAATATTTTCTATCCAAAAACATCCCCTTTAAAATGACATTTAAATGTTAAATTATGGGCATGTTTTTGTCAATAATGGGAACGAGAAGATTAGTAGATCCAGGGGGAGTTGGTGGCAAGCCCAGCAAATCGCAGACTATAAGTCTGAAAAGTTAGGCGGAAAAGCCCTGCCAGCTTTCTACAGTGAAAAAACGTCCTGGGAAGCCCAGGTCGCCGCATCGACCGCGGACATGGATGCCAACCCAACCATCAAAGCCTTTGAACAGCAAAAAGATGAAGATGTGGCCAATTTACAGGCTGTCATGAATAGAATTGTACCCATCGAAGCCAAAATAGCCTCTGTTGATAAGGCGATCGCTCTGATGGCGGATTCCGGCTTAAAGGCCTCCAGCAAGAATCGCGATTTCTTTGGATCCGACGAACCAGTGATCATCGACTTCCTGCAGCATGTTCTCGATACCGTGAAATGACCGAATCTATTGAGTACGTCAATGCAGAGATAGTCGCGATGTCCAAGATCCCATCAATACGTCCCTGTTGCGATGGGTAAGGGGGGAGTCCTTCTCCCCCACTTCTTTCGATCTAATGTTTTTCAGGCTTCGGCCCCGTCCATATGGACGCCAGAACCCCGAACACCAGCACCATCAGCACCACAGCCAGCAGGTATAGGTTAAAGGCCGACCCCAAGGTTTCTTTCAGGGAATCCGCGAAGAGCATCTTGAGTCCCACCATACCAAGGATCACGGCCAGTGAAATCTTGAGATAGCGGAACTTGTCGATCAGCCCGGCGAGGGCAAAATACAGAGAACGAAGGCCAAGGATTGCGAAGACGTTGCTGGTGAATACCAAGAAGGGATCGGTGGTGATGGCAAAAATCGCGGGGATGGAGTCCACTGCAAAGATCAGGTCGGTGGTTTCCACTAGAATCAGCGTGAGGGCCAGGGGGGTCATCATCAGGGTGCCGGGTTTGGCCCTGGCCACAGCAGCGTCATCTTGCCGGGACTGACCAGGGACGGCCGCCACCAGGGATTGTTCACTGCCAGCTCGGACAAAAAAGTGCTTGCCATGGTAGCGATCGGTGACTGGCAAAAGCCGCTTGGCCCATCGCACCACCGCACTTTGCGCCGGGTCATCGTTGTCTTTGATGATCAGCATCTTGATGGCGGTAAAAATAAGAAAAACCCCAAAGATATAAAGGATCCAGTGATAGCGGGCAATCATCTGGGCGCCGACCCCGATCATCACACCCCGCATCACCAAGGCTCCCAGAATCCCCCAGTAAAGCACCCGGTGCTGGTACAAAGAAGGCACCGCCATAAAACCAAAGATCATGGCAATCACAAAAATATTGTCCACGCTAAGGGATTTTTCGATGACATATCCCGTCAGGTATTTCAGCGCTGCGTGATAGCCATCATTGATCTGCCCATCGATGGCATCCACGGTCATCCCCAACCCGAACCAATGGTGCTCGTAAGCATTGTAGATAAAGATGCTGAATAGTAGTCCCAGGCTGATCCAGACCGCGGACCAGCCCAGCGCCTCCCGCATGGAAACCGCGTGAGCCTTACGATGAAAGACCCCCAGATCCAACGCCAACATGATCAAAACAAACGCAATAAAACCAATCCAAGCGACGATCATGAGAACCCTTACCTGTTAATGCCATTCCATCAAGGAAATGGGAGTATTAAATGATTCATTTCGAGATCTATTAGCATTGCCACACTTATCATGGCTAGAAAAGAGGAATAATAGGGGGGGAGCGGCACCACCCCCATTCAGTCACAACCACCCCTTAAGGGCTTCCCGCCATCGTTCGCGGGCCTTCTCCTGCACCACATCTCCATGGGCCATGACGATGCGTTGAAAATCCCAGCTATCCACCTGCCGCAGGGACTTTTTGAACTCGTCCCGAAGCGATATGAACGAGCGAAAAACCCGACTCATACCAAGACGTCGATGGGCATCGTTTAAACGCCAGAATAGGTTGGGCCATAGGCCCCGGACCTCCTGAATGTTAAAAAACAAATCCGCCAATACCAGGGTGCGGGAGGGACGGTGCAAAAAGACCACCTCGTTGGTGGTTTTAAGCCCCCCCAAATTCAGATAAGGGAGATCGGTGCACCATTTCGGTGCAGGATGGGTGCTCGACAAAAGGGTGTTTCCAGGGATGCCGGTCTTTTCAGCTAGCCCCGGGGCCAACCATACCTTGGCTTTGGGATAGGCATTGATCCATTCCCGCAGATAGAGATGGTGAAAACAATTGGGGCCCACCAAGTCACTCACCTCTCCCAATGACTTCAAAGCCTCCCGAATGTCGGGACTCACAGCGACAGGGGAATGCACCCATAGACGGCGGTCCCCATACCGCGCCACCGTCATACGTATCGGGGTTGCAATACCCATCAGGGAAATTTGTTGGTCATTGACCCACAGATTTTCGGCGAGCTCTCGCAATGCCATGGTCACCTCCTCAGAGTTTAAGGGAGATTCTGACCGAAAAAAAAGCCCGCTACAAGAGCGGGCTTAAGTTTAACCAATAAAAATCAGCATGTTCCTCCGACGGGCTGCGCGGCGATCATCGGTTTAACGCCGTTGCATCAGGCCTGCCAGCTCAAGCAGGCTTCCGCCATCAACCTCAAGCCATACCCACTGCCGCCGCTGGTACGATAACCGGTGGCGCTGCAGGACCAGGCAGTACCGGCGATATCCAGATGAACCCACTTCGTATTGGGGCCTTCCACAAACTCCTGCAGGAACAAGCCACCCATGATGGTGCCAGCCTGGACGCCGGATTTGGCGATATTGCGCAGATCTGCCAACTCACCTTTCAGATCTTTTTTCAGTTCCGGCCACAGGGGCAATTGCCATACCGGCTCACCCCGTTTGGCGCTCAGGTTTTGCACAAAATCAACCATCGCCAAATCGTTGGTCATAAAGGCCGCTCCCGCATGACCCAGGCCGTGACCCACCGCACCGGTCAGAGTCGCGATATCGATCATCAGCTGGGGTTTGAATTGACGACAGGCGTAGGTCATCACGTCCGCCAGCACCAAGCGACCTTCCGCATCGGTATTGAGGACTTCGATGGTTTTTCCATTCATAGCCTGCACGATATCGCCAGGACGCAGAGCCTTGGAGGACGGCATATTATCGAGGGCACCGATGAGGCATACCACGTTGCATGATGGCTGTACCTGACTCAAAAACAATGCTGCCCCCAGCACTGCTGCACCGCCGGACATGTCGTATTTCATTTCTTCAAGACCAGCCGATGGCTTGATGTTGATACCACCGGCATCAAACATCAGGCCCTTGCCCACCAGTGCCACAGTCCTGCTGGTGTCTTTACCGGGAATTTCCACCACCACCAATTGCGGTTCCTTGCTGGCCCCCTGGGCCACCCCCAATAAACTTCCCATTCCCAGGTCCGCCATGTCATTGCGGTTGAGAACGTTCACCTTAACACCGCGCCCCGTCATCACGTCGACGGCGATGCGGGCAAAATGTTCGGAGTCAAGCCAGTTGGCGGGTGCGTCCTGTAGGGCCCGGGTGAATATCATCGATTGCGCCATCAGACGGCTGGTGCGGATACTGTCGATGCTGGGCTTTTCACCGCACAGGTTAAGGGCAGACGGCAACTCCCCTTCGGGGCCCTGACTCTTATGCCCTCCTCCCTGGTCAAAACCGATCAAGATGCCTTCCACGACGTCAAGGCCGTCGACGGCAGCACTGGTGCACAGGGTCAGACTTTCACATTTGGTGCCGGAGAAGGCACCGGCGATGTCCAGACCGAACTGGCGGCCGATTTGCGCCCGGGTGGTTTCCACGCTGGAAAGCGGCAGCAGCAGAAACGACAAGCCATCCACCTGCATTTTCAAATTCCCGCTCTCCCCTTTCCATCCCAGGGAGTCCTGCATCGCCTTGATCTTGGTCAGTAGCCCCTGGTCCAACCGCGCTGCATCCAGAATACTGCCGCCATCCGCTTTTTTGACGGCCACGACATTCCACCCCTTGCTTGCGGGGGCGTCGACTGTCTGAATCGTCACCGACTCAGCCCATTGGTAGGCTTTCGGCATGATGTTTTGCCAGGTTCTGGCTTCATAACGGCTGGTCATAGCAGTGTAACTCCTTTGTAAGATCCGAATATGCTTTGTCGGTCCGGCGCTCGTTGCTCTTCCGCAAACAAGGCTTGGATCGGCGATTGAAAGGCTTTAATCGGGAAAAACCCCGATTCCAAAACCGCAGAGGATAGCACAATCGGCGGGAAATGCCACCGCTTACTCGCCCTTGCGTTTCGCGACGCAACGGGCTAGAACAACTAGGCTTTCAAAGATGTTTGCCCATGATTTTTTTCGGATTCAAGGAGAATACCCCCTATGAGCGCCATCAGTCATGTCCACGCCCGCGAAATACTCGACTCGCGGGGTAATCCCACCATCGAAGTTGAAGTTATGACGGAAAGCGGATTTTTTGGCCGCGCCGCTGTACCTTCCGGCGCCTCGACGGGGGAATATGAAGCCACCGAATTGCGGGATAGCGACCCGGCCCGCTACCTCGGCAAAGGGGTGTTGAAAGCGACACAAAACGTCAAAGACCAGATCAGTCCCAAAATCATGGGACTCGATATCACCAATCAGGTGGAAATCGACCGCCTGATGATCGAACTGGATGGTACCCCCAACAAATCACGACTGGGGGCCAATGCAATTCTGGGAGTCTCGCTGGCCTGCGCCAAAGCCGCTGCCGAATCCGTTGGGCTTCCCCTCTATCGTTATCTGGGAGGCGTCTATGCCACCCGCATGCCGGTGCCCATGATGAACATCCTGAACGGTGGAGCCCATGCGGACAATACAGTGGACTTCCAGGAATTCATGATCATTCCCCACGGTGCTCCGTCATTCCGCGAAGGCCTGCGCTATGGCACCGAAGTTTTTCATGCGCTTAAAAAAGTCCTGAAGAGCAAAAACATGAACACCGCCGTTGGTGACGAAGGGGGTTTTGCCCCAAACCTCGCCTCCAATCGTGCCGCACTGGATGTGGTGATGGAAGCGATTGAAAAAGCCGGTTTCAAACCCGGTCAACAGATCAGCATCGCCCTGGACGTGGCGGCATCTTCCTTCTGCAAAAACGGCAAGTATGTTTTGGAAGGAGAGGGCAAAACACTAACTTCGGAAGAAATGGTGACCTTTCTGGCGGACCTCACCCGGAATTACCCCATCGTGTCCATCGAAGATGGATTGGACGAGCATGACTGGGACGGCTTTCAAGCCCTCACCAAGGCGGTGGGTGACAAGGTGCAGATTGTGGGGGACGACCTATTTGTCACCAATGCGGCCCGTCTGGCGGAAGGTATCAAGAAGAAGTCCGCCAACGCTATCCTGATTAAACTCAACCAGATCGGCACCCTGACGGAAACCATGGAAACCATCAGCCTGGCCACCCGCAATGGCTTTAACTCCATTATTTCCCATCGTTCCGGTGAAACTGAAGACGTCACCATCGCGGATCTGGCGGTGGCCACCGGCGTCGGTCAGATCAAGACTGGCTCCGCGTCCCGCAGCGATCGCATCGCCAAATACAACCAACTTCTTCGCATTGAAGAGGAGCTCGGATCATTGGCAGAATATCGTTTCCGCTAACTTGGTGTTATCTTGTGGTGCGGAGGGGCTCACCCCGTCCGCACCGCGACCTGGATTGGCAATAATGACTCGTCTTTCCTTCAAGCATCGCATCTTAGCGATCGTCATGGCATCGGGACTTGCCGCTCCACTGACGGCCATGGACCTGCGTCCGCCCTCCGAAGGGTCAGCCTGGAAATTGGCGGTGGGTCTCGGCACCTTTCCCACTTGTCTGTTCAGTGACTCAGGTCTGGGAGCAGAGGAGCCCATAGGCGCTCGCGCTCTGTGTGACTACCATGGTCTTTTAACGGCACGACATGCGCCAACGGGCTTTTACGGTACAATGCAGCGGCATTTTCTCTCGGGCACCCGCACCGAAAGCTTTCTGGGGGAACCGGGCTGGTCCATCAATCGCACGCTGGAGGCGGATCTCTTTGGCCTGGGCTATGAATACCCGCTGGGACTGAGCAGCGACCATCCGTTGATCTGGCTGGGAGTCGATGCGGGATTTTTCCAAGGGCGATCGGAGCATCGGGCTTCGATTGAAACATCGTCCATGACCACCGACACCCACCAGGTCATCCGAAGCCGCAATCGGGGTTGGTACGCGCAGCTGCAGGGGCACACGGTCTTGACCCAGTCGGAGGCCGGCATGCTGGTGGGGCGACTCAGCCTGATCACCCTTCGCACGAGTAGAAC
>JAKQGS010000363.1 GCA_029556045.1 Pseudomonadota bacterium
CATCCGCAGCATGCGTTGGCGCTGCGGCAGATGAGCGGTTATGGCGGCACCTTTTCCTTCCGGGTCAAGGGGGGGCAGGAGGGTGCTTTTACCTTGCTGCGCAATATGCAAGTCTTTACATTGGCTGTGTCGTTGGGGGGCGTGGAGTCGCTGATGGAGCAGCCGTGGAGCATGACGCACACCAGCATGCCTGAAGAGGTGCGGACAGCGATAGGAATCACGCAGGATTTGATCCGTGTGTCTGTCGGGTTGGAACATATTGATGATTTGATCGCGGATATGGAGCAGGCGCTGGCGCAGGTCAAGTCGTAGGGAGGGCGCCAGCCCGCCAACATCCCACGCCCCGCACGAAGAGGGCAGGAATGGGATGTGGGGAAAATAATGCCCTCCGTGTTTGGCTGGTGAAAACTTGCTGATCAGGGAGCTTTTACGGTCGCTGCAACCATCAGCCCGATAACTGAGGATCGCAATCCTGCGGCCCGGTTAAATCCCCATATCCTCCACCAGCCATTGCAGCAGTGGATACATATTACTATAGTGATCCAGGCAAAAGTCCGCCAGTCCAGGTGTGAACAATACATCCAACAGCGGTAATTCCAGCATGGTATAAATGGTATTGAAGAACAGATATTCGCCGCGTTCGGCCGGTACTTCGTAGCCGGGCGGGATGCGCTTGTAATGATGACCACCCACGATGTAGGGGCCTGCCGCTTGTATTTTATGGATGGCCTGAATGAGTTTGGGACCGATTATGGGGCTGGCCACGGCCTGACGATAGCGTTCCAATCCGGCTTTGGTAAACTCGTAAACGCCATTGTACAAGGCGAAATGATCCCCTTCGAGATGAAAATAGAATCCAGGCCGCTGATTCCGTTCCGCACTACCGTGCCAGAAAAAAATGCCGAGATTGGTTTTGTAGGGACTCTTGTCCTTGCTGAAACGGACATCGCGGTAAATGCGAAAAATAGAACCCTGTCCATTGGTGCGGGGATCAGCATGAATGTCGCCATACTTTTTCTGCAGTTTGCCGCCCAAATCTAACACCAAAAGTTGCGCGGATGCCAGCACGTCTTGTTGATAACGGCGTTTGTTCGCTTCAAACCAGGCGCGGTTATTGTTTTCCCGCAAATCCATGAGGAATTGAACCGCATCCTTTGAGAATCCGGTGAATGTTTCGCTGGACATAATCGAACCTCAATTTTACCAGACTGTTTCGGAAAAGATAATACGCATCAACAGGCAGGATCACAGCACGTGGGCTCCCTTCTCCACGGTTTTTGTTAACGTGCGCATAAATTGCCCTACGGGTGCACCGTCGATGAGATCATGGTCGAAAAAGCAGGTCAGGCTCAGCATTTCGCGGATCTGTATTTGCCCCCTGATGACTGCGGTTTTTTTGACGACAGAGCCCATGGCAAATGATACAGCATGGTTCATGGTGGGGATGGGAATGGCCCAACCGCTCATTTGACCAAACATCCCCACGGCCGTGAGACTGACTGTCCCCATTTTTGCTTTTATGAAAAAGGGATTGCGTAACATTCTTTTCCAGACCAGCATGCGCAGGAAGCGAGGTAGACGCAGAACCAGTCCGAGTTGGCGCACGCTTTTCGCATCGTCCAGCATGACTTCTCCGGTGACTTTGTTGTACGATCGGGCTGCATAAATCTCTTCATGTATTTGCTGCACTGACCTGTGTGCGATATCTCGCAACAGTATCAGGCGTGGAATACGTTCGTCTCCCATTTCCATTTCTACAATAGTCGCCAGATCGATATCTTGGAAGCGAATGATCTTGCGGCCATGGCGCATACAGTTCAATTCTGGATGTTCGGCAAGGCTCTGGCCAACACAATATATCACCCAGGCCAACAACGAATTGCCGCCTTCACGGCGAGCAGTTTTTAGAGCACGGCGGCAATCTGTGACATCCAACTCCATCAGCGCCTGGACATAATTGCGGTTGCGCGCCAGATCCAGAGTGTCGATCAGAAAGAGCCGAAAGGGTGACAGCGGAAGACGGACATAACCGCCGATCGCATCGGATTTTTTCTCATGTTTCCGCATATAAGCTCGTGAAGTATCGGTTTTTGGGACTATTCTCAATAGAGCAAAGATACGAAAATCCTCTTTATCCCTCAACAAAAATCATGTCATGGCAGCTTAGCCGTTGGGTGGGCGATAGGCCCCTCGTTGCGGGTGTCCGCTTCAACCGGCCGAGTTGGGTCCCACCTGCCAGATGGAGCCCAACATACCTCCTGAAAGGAGTTGATACGGATGAAAAACAAGATCTGAGATATTTCTTGACATTATCAATTGGAAACTGTATCATAATTATATGATAATATTACTCTCGCTGCGGTGGTAAACAAGGTGAAGGGATGATCATTCTATGCAGGTCATGATCAATCAACAAATCCTGGAGTTGCAGCTGCCAACCGGACGTGTTGTGCTGGATGTGCTTCGCGATACGCTCGATTTGAAAGGCACCAAAGAAGGATGCCGCGAAGGAGACTGCGGTGCCTGTACCGTTCTGATCGGCCGGCCGGAAAACGACCGCATCGTCTATGACGCAGTCGACTCCTGCCTCATGCCCATGGGCGATTGCGCCGGGAAACAGGTGGTCACC
>JAKQGS010000382.1 GCA_029556045.1 Pseudomonadota bacterium
AATGATCGAACTACGGGCAGGAATCACCACGCGGATGACTCCATTCTGGACATTCACTTCCTGTTGATCACGCTCTAAAAAATTCTGCAGAATGGTGCCATCCAATTGGTCCATGAGTGCCACCGGCAGCACCATAGTTGCCGCACGTTCACCGAGATTTAGCGCCACGACGGCGGCATCCCGCTGGTTCCATCGGCCAAAAGCATAGAGTCCGGCACTATCGTCGGTGGCCAGGGTCAAGATGTTGCCGTTGCGCAGGGAAGACACTTTTTTCCGCACCGCAATGGCCGCCTTGTAATGGGCAAGCACCTCTTGGTTCCATCGGGAACGTTCCCAAACAAAGGGGCGACGATTAAAGGGATCAGCGGCCCCATCCATCGCGATCTCGTCACCATAATAGATCATGGGGGAACCAATGTAAGTCATCTGCAGGGTGGCGGCCATTTTGAGTGCATCGAAATCACCGCCGGCCCGGGTCAAAAAGCGTGATGTGTCATGGCTGTCGATCAGGTTCATCATGGCGAAAGCCGAAGACGTCGGATAACCTGAACGGGTTTCCCTCAGGACACGGTCGAACTCACTCACCTTGAGGGTTCCCATGTGATCCCGAATCGTAAACATCGTTAAAAGGCGGGACACGGGATCCGCAAAGCCCTCGTAATTCATAACGCTGTCAAACAGGGTGCGACCAAGGTAGGGGGCGGCATTTTCCCAGATCTCAGCGATCATGGCTGCGTCTGGCTGGGTTTCCTTGATGGATTGCCGCATCTGCGCCAGAATTTGTTTGTTGTTTTGGGTGGTGCCTGCGATACCGATTTCCTCTGCCACATCAAAGCGCCAGCCATCCACGGCATAGGGAGGCTGCAACCAGGTTTTCAATATACTGGAAGGCCCTTCATACATTTCATAACGGAGGGTTTGGCTTGCGTAGTCCAACTTCGGCAGGAGTCCAAAGTTCTGCCACCCCACATAATCTTCAGGCCAGCGGTGAAAGGTATACCAATCCGCATAGGGGCTGGACTGAGATTCAAAAGCTCCCACTTCGGGAAATAGGCTATCCTTGTCAAACCAGGGACTCCAGTGACCAGTGTGATTAAAAACACCGTCCAGGATAACCCGCACCGGAAAATCACCGGTAAAATCAGCGGTGCTGTGGGCTCGTTGCATCAGCCTGGCCAGGGCATCATTGCCGCCAAATTGGGGATCGACCTGACGATAGTCCTGCGTGTCGTACTTGTGATTGCTAGGGGACTTGAAAATGGGATTCAGATAAAGCGTATCGATCCCAAGGTTTTGTTGCAAATAGGTTTCCAGGCGACGTTCAACTCCAGCCAGGTCTCCACCAAAAAAATCCCGGCCCCAGGGTGGGCTTTCCGGCTCATTTGTCCAGTCCTGTGCCACAACCGGCTTACCGGCATAGAGATACTCGCCGTCTTTGACATCGTTGCGGGGATCGCCATTGTCGAACCGATCCACAAAAATCTGATAAATCACCGCATCCTTTTGCCAGGCGGGTACTTTGAAATCCGGCACCAACCAATAGTCTTTCAGAGATGGCTCGGAGGATGTGACCCCTGCGGCGTTATACCAAATCCGCTGGGAGCCTGAGCGCACCCAGAAGCGATACCACTTGCGGGATGGTGAGGGTGGGATGATCGTCTTCCATAGATCAAATTTTCCCGGCTGCCCTACTTGCCGCTCGCGGTCCAACTCCATGGACAATTCCACAAACTGATTCAAGGACTCATCAAAATACTTAATTCCAGCCGCCTGCCCATCGCCCTTGGCGGTGCGAAGGCGAATCACCACCGGGTCAGATGCCGTTGGTTCAGAGGGCTCCATATAGGGGGCAATTTGTGACGAAAACAAGGCGGAGGTGTCGATAGCCGATGCATGGGGAGCCAACACCAAAAGTATTGTCACCAAAAATGTCCGGGGTGAAAATAAATGAGTCCGTGACTTCATGTTCATCTGAGGACAACCTCGTTTTGATTCATGGATCCGCGCAGTGTGAGCAAGCATCGGACCATACAATTATTTCCGATTTCATAAAATATAATAATTAAATATCTATTATTTTCAGATGGTTGCCTTTCTTCGTTAAAAACATTATTGAGCCGCTAACCCAAGAGCGCGTTAGACCGTTATCGCCCTATTATTTCAGAGATTTCTTCCATTTTGAAAAATCGTTATTAATTATAATTTATTGTGGTTATTTTTTATAATATTTTTCTCTTTCGGCCACCCATTCGGGGTTAAAACGCATCCAGGAGCCAAGCGATTGGCTACACAAAAAAGGAAGTCATTCAGGCTTTGGATTAACGTTCACAAAAGGAGAATCGATATGAAAGCCCTCAACACCCTGATCGCCAGCACCATGCTGCTCACGTCACTGACTGCGGCACAAGCTGCTTCCTCGAATGCCGTCATGGTCTGCATCCACGACCAGACACCGTGGGATGGTCTCTACCTGGAAATGGAACTAGTTCGTAATGACAACGGTGATTTCAACGTTGTGATGCATTCCGACAACCCATGGACACCGGAAGGGATTGAAACCCGCACCTATGCCGTTGCCTTGCGTTGCGGATTTTATGCCACCAACCCCCTACTGGCCTATTGCTGGCGTAACCCGAATATGCGTGGGGAACTCCGGTCCGAATTCACCACCACCGCGATGGAGTCTATTTTTATGGATGACGATGGCAAGGTTTACCCAAACAAGTCTTTGAAAGTCGACGTGCGTTCACCTGAATTGGGTGATGACGGCTTCAGCCACGAGTTTCCGCTGAGTGGTTGCCGGACGATGTAAGGAGCGCACGCTAGGCATTGTTTTAAAAGGAATTGTTTTAACCCCCTGGAATCCAATGCTCAGGGGTGGAACAAGATCCCTTGTTCCACCTCTGTTAAAAAGGTATATACCTGCGCTCTGCATGATGAAGGCGTCAAATGCTGGGGTGATAATAAGTATGGAAAAACGAACGTCCCGCCCCTTAATAGTCCCCGCCAAGTGGACGCCGCATACTACCATACCTGCGCTCTCGATGATGACGGCGTCAAATGCTGGGGTGATAATGAGGATGGACAAACAGATGTCCCAGACCTGAACCTTTAAGATTTCCGGCGGAGTCTATCTATTGGTAGACGACCGCCTCATCCGCCCCCCCGGTGACGTTTTTTTAAAGATTAGGACATTCAAGCCTCAACGGGGCCTTCGGGGTTTTTATGCTACCTCGTCCTATTGTGTAACGATCTTTAAATATTGATATATCTGGATTTGGGAGACATACTTCAAAGATACGCTGGAGATTTGAAGTAGAAGCACCGGTACGCTTATCGGGCACATTTATCCGTTTTCTCTTTGAAGCTTTCTCACTATGCCTGCACCCAGATGCGTCGTTTAACCTAAAAATTCCTTTAGCAAAAATTCTCCTAGCTTTGTCACTGGTACATTCATTGTTTCGCGGTCAAGAGGAGATATTTCATCGCCAGCTGTGACAACAACTTTTTTATGTGGCTCTGGAAAGACTTTCTTAGCTTCAGGGTCGAGGGAAAATGAGCAGGCACTTTGTTTGGCCAATTTAGATTCAATGAATAATGTTTTATCGACCGATTGCACAATAAAATCAATTTCCGCTTGCTCTTTGGTGCGCCATGCAAAAACCTTCCAGTCGTAGCTATAATTATCCCGAGTTTTAACAATTTCAGCATGCACCAAAGTTTCAAACAACGATCCGATTTGGGGTGAGTTCCACATAGGGGTTTCATTCACATGACCCTGGAGGCGCACGCATAAGCCGACGTCCATGAAAAAGAACTTTTTCATTTTGATGATGCGTTTACTCAAATTGGTTGCATACGTAGGGCACGTTCGGTATTAATCTAAAAAACGTCGAAAAAGTCGATATTTTCTCTTCTA
>JAKQGS010000386.1 GCA_029556045.1 Pseudomonadota bacterium
ACCAAACCTGTTGATGATGTCCTGCAGCTCCTGCGGCACAGAAGAAGATCCGTGCATCACCAGGTGGGTGTTGGGCAGACGTTTGTGAATTTCTCGCACGCGATCCATGGCGAGGATTTTACCATCCGGCTTGCGGGTGAATTTATAAGCCCCATGGCTGGTGCCAATGGCGATGGCCAGGGCATCCACTTTGGTCAGCTCCACAAATCGCTCTGCCTCTTCGGGAGAGGTCAGCAGTTCATCGTGGCTCAGGGTTCCCTCAAACCCGTGTCCGTCTTCCTTATCCCCTTTGCCGGTTTCCAGTGAGCCGAGGCACCCCAGTTCACCTTCGACCGAAACGCCGAAGGCATGGGCCACATCCACCACCCGACGGGTCACCGCGACGTTGTAGTCAAAGTCCGCCGGGGTCTTGGCGTCCTCTTTCAAAGAGCCGTCCATCATGACGGAGGTAAACCCGTTTTTAATGGCGGAGAAGCAGGTTTCCGGACCGTTGCCATGGTCCTGGTGCAGAACCATGGGAATATGGGGGTACAACTCCACAGCGGCCCTCATCAGGCCCACCAGATACTTGTCCTGGGAATAGGAGCGGGCGCCACGGGAGGCCTGGATGATAACCGGGCTGTCGGTCTCTTGTGCTGCTTCCATAATCGATTGAATTTGTTCCATGTTATTAACATTAAACGCCGCTACGCCGTAGTTGTGTTCGGCCGCATGGTCCAACAGGACTCGCAAAGGAATCATAGCCATCGGGGGTGTCCTTCCCTTTTCTCAACAAAAGCGGGACCCAACCATTGAGCCCACAGGTTTGGAATCGTCCTTGGATCTATAATCCTGAAACGGGCATTAGACAAGAAAAGACGGGGTTTATAAACGAAGAAAGCCCCCAGATGGGGGCTTTCTTACAGCGAATGACCGGCTATTCGGAAGATTTAGCGACAATTCACCCGGGCCGCGCCGACCGCACCGTTGGGTGCCACCGGGCCCCAGAACTGCCGGGTTTGGTTGATAGCAAATTCGTGGGCTGGGGATAGGTTACCACCACACACCACGTTGTTGGCGTTGGCACCGGTAGTTGCACGGGCCGTAAAGTTACCAACAGCACCCGTGGAGGCGTAACCGTAACGGGGAACCGCTCCGGCGCAGGGGTCAATGGTAAAACCCAGCGTAACAGCTCCGGCAGGAGGGGTACATTGCAATGCATTCGTTGACGTCCGGCCATAGTTGGTAAACGCCACGTAGGTGTTGTTTTCCAACGAATGAGACTCCTGTAGGGTATAAACGTGGTTCAACATGTTTTTGGCTTCAGCCATCCGGGCTTTGGCTTGGAACTGTTGAAAGCGCGGAACCGCCAGGGTTGCCAAAACCCCGATGATACCCACCACAATCATCAATTCCACAAGCGAGAAGCCGCCTTCTTTGTTTGCTGACAGGTGTTTCCAAGCTTTCATAAACCTATGCTCCTATATCACCAAGGTAAATAATCGGGGACAACTCTAGGCCGATTTTTTTGACTGCGCCTTCAACTAAGGCAATTATCGGCTGCAATTTTCTGGGTCTTGAGTTCTTTTTAATTAAAATTATAACCCACGGTAATTTCAAAAGAAACGGGGGGTATTTACGGCGATAATATAGAGGGCAAAAACACGGTTCTTTCGGACATTGCCAAAACCGATAATAAATTCGGGAATTAAACGCTGATTTACAGCGCCAGATCACGGGATCTTTTTCAGCTGATCAATCTCCCGCTGCATGCCACCGGAAAGGATGGGGAAACGACACCAGGTCTTGGGGTCGAGGCTTTCATCATCCAATTGAAACCCCGGCGCATAACGCTCCCGTTTCCACTGATTGCGGCACCAAAGCTGTAAAAATCGGATCAGGTAGTTCGCCAGCTGTTTACGGGTAAAATCCGGGAATTCCCGTTCCAGGATCGGCACCATATCGAGAGGATCCAAGCGATCACGGATCCATAACTTCTCGATGCGGGACAGCAGGGGGTAAGGCATTAAGTCCTTTTCATCCTGCTGTTGCGCGGTAGGAGGACGCAACTCTGCGGTGGGAATCTGCACATTGACCTTTTGAAGAGCCGGTAGCGGTCCGAGACCAACAGCGCAATCCTTTTCCGCCCACACCAACCACTGCCGCAGAAAGTGTTTGTCGATCCCCGCCAACGGGGCCAGTCCTCCAGCAGTGTCCCCATCCATGGTGGCGTATCCCACCGCCACTTCACTGCGATTGCTGGTGGCCACCAGCAGCGCCTGCTGAAGATTGGCCAGCATCCAGATCATGGGGGCACGGGCACGGGCTTGAATATTTTGCAGCGCCACATCATCCTGGTCCCAGGTCAAAGGACGTCCCAAGGCTTCTTCCGCCTCGGCGCGGTAGGCCGCCACCACCGGTTGCACATCGATTCGATGGTAGCGGGCTCCAAGAGCCGTTGCCAGTTCCCGGGCCGCTGTCTCCGTCACGGGGCCGCTATGGGCGGTGGCTTGGTAAGCCAGCGTCAGGATCTGATGGATCCAGCTGCGGGCATCGTCAGCACTGTGAGCGGGAGCCGGAATACCCAGGCGTCGGCTCATTTCACCGGCACCCAATTCCGTCAGGGCGCGAGCCACCATATGGCCGATGAGCACCGCGACGGTACTGGAGTCGCAACCGCCGCTGAGGGACACCACATAGCCCTTGGCGCGGGATTTGCGCAGATAGTCCCAAAGAGCCAGGGTTTCCGCCTGCAGAAACTCCTCAAAGGGTGCTGCACCCTCCTTTCCCTCCCCCGGGGCTGGCACGGACTGAATCAGCGGTGCCACTGGCGTCCCCACCACAATCTGATGGGACGAAACAATGGCGTCCCCATCATCGGCCCCCTCCGACCAACCGGCGGATTTGCGGGCGCGAATCCAGGCCATATCGACGTCCGCCACCGTCACATGACCATCCTGCAGCGAAAACCGCGGCCC
>JAKQGS010000409.1 GCA_029556045.1 Pseudomonadota bacterium
CCGGCTTTGCTGCCGTTCTTGCGGGTGCATTTCCGGCGAACGGATCCGGCAGGGAATGGCAAGGGCAGAAAAAGGTCGCAGGCATAACCTGACAAAACAGCATGAAAATATAGCGTGATGAAAAAGAAGCTCAAAAGAACCAACTGGCCCCGCATCCTCATCCAATGGAGCGTCATTGCGGTGGTTATCTGCCTGTTGCTGCGACATTACCTGTTCCGGAACCTCACGGCCGATTTTGAGGCCTATTGTCCCTTCGGAGGCATCCAGGCGCTGGGAAGCTACCTTTTAAACCAGGCCTTGTCGTGTACCATGACCACCGCCCAGATAGTCATGGGAGTACTTTTGTTTGCGGCGGTCCTGGTGTTCAGCAAACTGTTTTGTTCGTTCATCTGCCCCCTGGGCACCGTGGGAGAATGGCTGGGCAAACTGGGGAGCCGCTTCAGGGTGCGTTTCACCATCCGGGGATTTGCCGACCATGCCCTTCGGATTATCAAGTATGGACTTTTGTTTGTCACGTTTTATTATACGCTGCAGTCGAACGAGCTTTTCTGCAAGAAATTCGATCCTTACTATGCCGCTGTAAGCGGTTTTGATACCGATGTGGTGGTGTGGTATGCCGTGACGGCCATCGTCCTGCTGATTCTGGGTTCGGTGTTTGTCAGACTTTTCTGGTGCAAGTACCTGTGTCCGCTGTCGGCGCTTTCGAATATTTTCAAGTTCGCGGGTTTTTTCATTGTGGTGATGGCAGCCTATCTGGTGGCGCTGGCGGCCGGGGCCACGATCAGCTATGTCTGGCCGTTGGCTGTTTTATGCATCGGGGGATTCCTGATCGAGGTGACGAGGCTCCGGAGCACCTTCGTGCCGGTGGTGAAGATCACCCGCAACACGGACAGTTGCACCGATTGCGGCTTGTGCGCCCGCAAGTGTCCCCAGGCCATCGATGTGGACAAGGTGAAGGTGGTGCATCACGTCGACTGCAACCTGTGCGGGGATTGCCTGCTGGCCTGCCCTGTGAAGAACACCCTTCAGGTGAACCGGAGGAACAGCCTGAAATGGATTTCGCCCATTGCCACGGTCATTCTGGTGGCTGCCGGCATCAGCCTGGGTACGCTTTGGGAGTTGCCGACGATCGACCAGCGGTGGTACGATGAGGAGACCATGGAGCAGGCGGCGGTGTACCAGCAGGCGGGGCTCAAGAATATCAAGTGCTTCGGCAGCTCCTCTGCCTTTGCCAACCAGATGAAGCGGGTGGAGGGCGTTCTTGGTGTGGCCACCTATGTGAAAAACCACCGGGTGAAGATCTATTACGATCCCGGGAAGCTGGATCCCGTAAAAATACAGGAGGCCATTTTCACCCCTGCCAAAGGCCCGGTGCGGCCGCTGGCCAAAGGCGTGGACAGCGTGACGGTGGTAACCCTGGCGCTGGAGAATTTCTTCGATCCCTACGATTTCAACTACCTGACCAGGCTGCTTCAGCAGCAGACCCCGGCGGTGGGGCTTATCACAGAATTCGGCTGCCCACCCGTGGTGAAGATCTGTTTCCCCAGTGATTCCCTGCCTGCGGCGG
>JAKQGS010000442.1 GCA_029556045.1 Pseudomonadota bacterium
TGGATGCACCAGAAGCTGTTGCGGATGACGTCGCCTGTACATTGGTGAGGATGTCGGTACCAGCGTCGACAGTTGGAGCCACGGTGTCCTTCACCACGCTGGTGGATTTGCCGTAGGTGACATTGCCGGCGGCGTCAGTGAGTCTTACGCACAGCGCGTAGGTTTCGTCAGCTCCCATGGTATTGATGGCTGGGACGCTGCTGTTGCTGTAAGTATTGCCGCTATCGCAGGTGACAGGGCTGTCAACCAGGATCGCGGTATAGTCGGAGGATGACTGTCCTGAAGCCGTCAATGAGGCAAAGGCCAGGGCTGACGAGGACTCGGCATCGCTGACATAGCCATCCGATGCCTCGTTGGCGGCCACCAGTGACGTAAACACCGGGGCGGTGACATCCCGCACGATGGTTTGGGATTTGCCATAGGTTATATTGCCGGCGATATCCACCAGACGAATACAAACAGCAAAGGTGCCGTCATTGCCGGGTAAGTCGCTAATCGCTGGCGCTGCCGCTAAGCCATAACTCTGTGATGCGTCACAGGTGGTTGTGCTGGTCAAGGGGAGTGAATAGCTGACAGCCGTGTACCCACTCGCATTCAAATCAACAATCGTGGCTGGTGAAAGATATTCAGCGGTGTTGATGGTTCCATCGCTTGCTGCGTTGATGCCTGAGGATGATGTGAAAATCGGAGCAACTATATCCCGGGTGATTGTCTGACTTTTGCCATAGGTGATGTTGCCAGATAAATCTTCGAGTTTGACGCATAGCGCATAATCATTGTCGACTGCCGGTATCGAATTGATCGCAGGTATGGATGACAAACCGTAGGTTTGGCTGCCGTCACACACCAGCCCGGTTGCCGCCAGTACGGCCGTATAGCTGGACACCGTGTACTGACTGGCGTTCAATGTGACCATGGGTGAAGTTGAGCTGATTTCGCTGCTATTGATAAAGCCATCCCCGGCCTCATTGGCGCCGGACATTGAAACAAATGCCGGGGGGGCCAGGTCAACCATGATTGAGGGTGAGGTTGCGTAGGTGGTGTTTCCTGCCTCGTCCCATGACTTGGCACAGACGGCGTAATCGGTATCGAAGCCTGTTGGAATGGCAGAAATGATGGGAAGTGAGGGTTGATCATAAGTCATTGAATCATTGCATGTCACCGGGGGGACATTGACAAGGTAGCCAGAATAGGATGTGTTTTGGGCTCCGGAAATGGTGATAGATGCAACCGGATTCCCTGATGTTATGTCAGCCTGACTCACCCGTCCATCCGCTGCTTCAGCACTTAAAACAAAGTTCGTAATGGTAGGGGGAGTGGTGTCTTTCACAAAAGGGCTGCTGCTACCGTATGTCACATTGCCAGCCAAATCGGTTAGTTTAACGCAAACAACATAAGCGCCATCCGGTCCTGTTAAGTCGGATCCACGTGGTGATTGGGTCTGCGTATAAGACTGCGATGCATCACATACAATACTGCCGGTGTCAGGAATGGGATTGGTATAACCGATCACGTCAAAGCCGGTGGCTTGCACCGTGACCAAGGGGGTGTTTTCGGTTATCTCCGCCCCATTGACAAATCCATCGGACGCGACCCCCGAATAGTCGATCGATGTGAGAATGGGAGAAAAAGTATCCCAGGTGATGATGATCTTTTCTACTGTGGAATTTCCGGCGGCATCCGAAAGCTCCAAGCTGTAATTGAAAACACCATTGATTCCCGTTGAAAAGGTTGGATTGAGAACTTTTGCATCGCTAAGGGATATCTGACCGGGGCCGGTTAGTAGCGTCCATTGATAGGTTGTGGGTGTAGTATCATTGACGGTCATGTTGGTCGCAGCGGCCTGGTTGAAAAAATAGCTGGTATCGCCAACAATCTGGGGTGGCTCGCGGTCAAACGTCAGCTTGAGGCCATTGTTTATTGCTGCGACTTCATTTTCATTCTCGGATTTGGCAAAAAGACAAAGGAAATAGATGCCATCTTCGAGAAAACTGAGCGAGCGGGTGTTGTTCAAACTACTATCGAAAGTAAAAAGTGGATCGTCGCAACTTTGATCCAATGCAATAACGAGTCGGGTGGACTTCATGGTGCTGCTGTTATCCCATGAAGCTGAAGCCTGTTTGGAATTTAAAATAACATCCTGTTGGTGGTATTTTCCGTCGTCAGCCAATATTCTTAGTACTAGCCCCAGAGAATCACTCGTTCCTCCGTTTTCTGAGTTGGGATCCTGGGCTCCACCCTCAGAATCGGGCGTGGTATTTGTGTTGGTTGATTCAGTCCCCTTGCTCTCCACACTTCCGGTTTTGCTAATAACCTTCAAATGGGAGTTACACCCCAAACTCATTAAGAGCAGAGCAGTGAACGCCATGGAAAGCATTTTTGGATTCAATCTTACCATCGGTATGGTTTCAGCCCTTTTTAAAATTTATCAGTCACCTGAAACAAGTAACGGCAGCATTCCTCGCAAACTTGAGCAGAAGGCAACAATCATTTGAAATTATCATTCATACTGGGACGTTAAATCTTCAAGGAAGGAGTGACCGGGGGTCTATTTTTAAATGGCAGGAGCCATGAGGCTCTTGGGGTGGTGTGCATTAATACCCAAATTCTGCGAATAGACTCCTCACGATGATTTGGGATTGGTTATCAACAGATGGAGTTGGCGCTTGATATGCCTCAATTTTAGTTGGATTGCGCAATAGTGGTCATGAAACTGTGTTATTTAGAACAAGAAAAGGCCCATGTGTGCCATCGATCGCCCGCTCCCTTTTTAGGGGAGCTGAACGCTTTTCTGATCGGGGCATTCAAGGTGCGTGGAGTTTCAGTACTCTTGAAGCCCAATAGGGGAACAGCTTTTGCAAGACTGTTGGTAATGGAATGAGTAGAGCTTCTCTGGAGGATTTCTATATGGAAACGCTCACACTAATTTTAACGTCCGGATTTGTCGCCACCATTTTTCTTATTTCAATCATGTTTACCTTCACGTGGGAGGGCTTTCAGCATGGGGAGATGATATCGACCCTGGCCAGCGATGTCACCCGTAATAAAAGGCAGTTCTTCCCCAGAGGTCTTTTGCTTTATGCGATCATTGGGATGGCCCTTTCCCCCATTTATTATTGGGTTATTTCCCTATTGAATTTCGAAAGCATGGTCATAAATCTGGCGCTGGGGGTCTTTTACGGATTTTCTCAGGGGTATGTGTTGACGCTCATCTTCGTGGAAGGGGCAATTCTCTACCACCCCATACCCGTTCTGAACAGATTCTGGATTCCGATTGCCGGGGCACATTGGGCCGGGCATATAGCTTATGGTTTGGCATTAACGGCAATGTACGCATCCTACAGAATTTATGGTGTCGAACGCTTTCTCTGGACCGGCGCTCTCATTATGATTGCCAGCGTGGTCATTAGTTATGTCGTTAAGCGGAGTACATCCCGGAAGGTCTTTGGCAAACCAAATAACTTAAAGCTGTCATTGCCACCAAATCGGTAAGATTTGCCATTCGTCCTGTCAAAAAGTTGAACACATGCGTAGCGTCCGGGCAAAGTGTTCAAGGGCTGGGAAGGAGTTTATTCAGAAATAATAGAGTGTTGCCCTACTGATCGAATTGGCTTGGCTCTTGCTTTGCGGTGTCCGAACCGGTGTCTCCACTGGGGGATGCCCAACCGGAGTTGAGTGTTATGGCGACCGCAAAGCTTATTCGTGCAGTGCTGATTATGGCGGCCCAGCTTGGGCTGGTGTCCACGTGGGCTGGTTGTCATAAGTCCGGTAGCGGCAAATCCTCCGGCGTCAGCGGCCAGTTAACCATCGGCGGTTTTGTAACGGATGGAGGCAGCCTGGCGCAGCCCGGAACAGAGATATTTCTTCCCGGTGTGGACTATGCATTTTCCTACGCACAAACACGCGGCGAATTCAGGGTGAGCCTCAGCCAGGCGCAGTTGGCGGACATCGAATTAAAACAGAGAAACCAACTGAAGGATCAGGCTCCGGCCTTTTTTCGCCTTTATTTCAGCAAACGGGATCAGGGCCTTGAAACCATGGCGGTGAGTGAGCCGATTCCTTTTTCCAGCCGCGGAAATATCGACTTGGGTGAGGTCTATCTTGAACCCGCCGTCAACGTATCGGGTCAGGTGGAAGTGGTGGAAAAAGAAGGCAAACGGGTTCCCGGACGGGGCTTGACGGTTGTGGCTGGACGGACGTCCATCGTGACCGATGATATGGGACAGTTCACCATGGGTGGGGTTCCCCGCAGTCTGAAGGAAATCTATGTCCTTGGGGAAGGAACGACGGTTGGCTTTGCGGAAATATCCCTCAAGGGCGGGCTTGAAAACGTTCTGCCGCAGCCGATCCTGATTTTTCCGGTGGATGAAGTCTCTGGATATATATCATTACTACCCGAAGAAGACGTTGCAGAATTGATCGCGTCCGGTCATCCGTATTTGCGGCGCTTTTCGGTGGCTCCCTCTGCCAAGGCGCGATTTATCCGTTATCACCATGATGAAGAAAAATTCAAAGCAGGCCAAGCGGAGTGGTTACCGGTTAGTGATTCCTTTGGTTATGATTTTCCTGGCAATGGTGGCTACACCCTTTATGTCCAGTTTGCGGATGAAACCCGCACGCGGGTCAGTGAGGTTCTTTCATTACGAGTGAGTGTAGATACTTTTTCGGATGGCTCCGGCTTGACCATTGAAGATGGGAGTGGGGTTATTCACAGACGTCGGGCTAAATTATCCATCAGTGTACCAGCCGCCGCTGTCCGCATGAAGTTGGCGGAAAATCCCCTCGCATTACCCAATGCGCCACTTTTAAATGTGGCGGATGAAATTGAGTTTTTGTTTCAGATTCCTGAACCAGGCCGGGCTTCTCCGTTGGTTTCCATTTATTTGCAATTTTTGGATGAACGCGGCTCCGCAAGTGTTGTTTATAGTGCAACCGCCCGCTTAGAGGTGTTCCCGCGGCAGGAGCAGGCCTTTACCATCGAAGATGGAGCGGACGTGACGGCAGAACGATTGGTGTGGTTGGATATCGATGTGCCCGAGAATGCACACATGATGCGGGTATTTGAAGAAAAAACGCAGTCCGGGTACGGCAGTATTTATTCCAGTGGTTCTGTCCATGTTGATGTGGGTGGCAGCTTTGGCAACGATCAAGCGGAAGAAATCTGGTTGCAGGCTCAGGAGCAGTATTTCCATATCTTTAAAAGTGAGGGGCAAAAGCAGGTGTTTTTGCAGTTCATGGATGCAGAGGGTGTTCGCAGTCCTGTTTATTCCCAAACGATTTTTCTGCGTCCTTTTGCGGATGTTCAGGTTGGCATGCTGATCAATGACGGTGACATGGTTACACTGGTACCCGGTGTCGTTCTATCGTTTTATCCCCCCATTGGCTCGGTATCGTTCCGTATATTTGAGGAAGGGAAGGACCCGAATCAAAACAACAACTGGATCAATGTAGTTCCGGAAATGCCCTATGCGTTTAACGGGTATGGCCTGAAGAAAATTTATGTGCAGTATCGCAACATGTATGGCGACATATCGGCGTCCTATGACGCGTCGATTTTTTTCGACCCATTTCCGGTTGGATTCGACGGCATCAGCATCAATAACGGCGATGTCACCACCACGGATCCCCAAGTCATCCTGACCCTGACGCCGCCCCCTCTGGCTGTGCGGGTGCGAATAACCGAAAATTATGACGATCTTTTGACCGTCGCGCCGCTGGCTGTGAGTCCAGCAATTCCCTTCACCCTGTCCGCAGGCCTGGGGGTCAAGACGATCTATCTGCAGTATGAAACTGAAGACGGCACTCTGAGTGCGGTGTTTAGTGGATCGATCGAAGTTGTGTCCCCCTAACAACGGGTCATTCCACCAATAAGTCAGCCCCGGACATGGTCTATGTCCGGGGCTTTTTGCATGAATTCCCATTAATCTCCGGTGAAGAACGGCCCTGTCCGGAGCGAGAGGCCAATATATTTGGCATTAAGTATTATCACAGGAGGTAATACTACTTGATTGAAGGCAGAATTTATGGGAAAGATAAAAAGGGGTGGCTATATATTTGTCGCGTGGATCGGAGACCATTCGACAAAACATGTGCATGTCTTTAAAGACAATCGACTTGTCCTGATCTGGAACTTGGAAGCTGGTGTAGCGCGGTACGGTTGGGTTTCCAAAAAACTAAAAAAGCTAATCGATCAGTTGCTCGCGGAAGGGTATTTGTGAATCTTAAGATCAAAAAAGTGGCCTTAAACAGACGCAAAAAAGCCATCGAGATCGAGACAAAAAAAGGTCTTCTGTCGCTGCCGTTTAGCCGTCTGCCGCTGGTGCCGACTGCGGCAGATCCTATTTTTTCGATGGAGATTGACCCCGAACTGGCTTCGATGGGGATTTCCTATTCTTTAAAATCTGGCAAGGAAGGCACGGTGCTGGTGGATGCTTTTTTGGACTATAATCGGGATCCCGACTACCTACGGATCTGGATGCTGCATGAACTCACCGGGAAAGCTCTGAAGCTCCTTAAGGGGGCGGGCATCAGCAAGCATGAAATCACCCGGCGACTTAAGACATCGCCCTCCCAATTGGCGAGGTTACTGGATCCCACCAATTCCTCAAAGTCTCTGGATGAAATGGTGCGTTTGATCACCGTTTTGGGATACCGGCTGGAGTGGCAAATAGTCAAAGAGGCTGGTTGACCAGCACCGCCACAAACATCGTATCCGCATCGATTTCGGGACACCCAAGAAGCTTTCGATCCTGAAGTTTAAAACCAGGGTGCCGGGCGAGAAACCTCTCCACCACAGCCTCGTTTTCCTCCACCAGCCAGCTGCAGGTGGCGTAAACCAGTTTGCCACCAACTTTAACCCGGGTGGCCCCCAACGACAGCAGGCGTTCCTGCAATTGGCAAAGGGTGCGAAGGCTGTCGTCGTAGGGTCGGTATTTGGCATCGGGGTTGCGGCGCCAGGTGCCGGAACCTGAACACGGGGCATCTACCAGAACCCCATCCATCATGCGGTTTTTCTGGCCGGAGAAGTGAGGGACTTTTTCGCCATCCCAGGCGTAGGTTTGTATATGAAAGAAGCCGGCTCGTTTGGCCCGCTCCTTGAGATCCTTCAGTTTGTAATCGCGGATTTCGGAAGCGTGTACCGCTCCCTTGCCTTCCAGCATCGCCGCCAGTTGCATGGTTTTGCCGCCACCACCCGCGCACATATCCCAGATGGATTGCCCGGGCTCGGCCGCCACCGCAAGACCGATCTGCTGACTGGCCCAGTCCTGAATTTCAAATAGTCCCCGGCGGTAGGTATCCAGTTCATAGATGGGCCGATCCCCGGCGATTGCCAGCGCCAGGTTGTCCTGCTGCTGGATTTGAAACTCT
>JAKQGS010000446.1 GCA_029556045.1 Pseudomonadota bacterium
CGAGTTTATCGGCCTGAGTGGTGGAGATTTGGCCTCATTGGTGGCCTATCTAAGGACTGTGCCATCGGTCGATCGCGAGAATGGACCAATCGAACTGGGCCCGCTTGCTAAAATGTTGATTGCAGCTGGCAAACTCCCGACTGCGTATACCGCCGATCTCATCGACCATAGTCAGCCATTCACCAATAAACCGGCGGAAGAACCCAACGCAGAGTTTGGCAAGTATCTGGCTAATGCCTGCACCGGTTGCCACAATCCAAAGTTTACAGGCGGCCCTATCCCGGGCGGTGCTCCCGATTGGCCACCTGCTGCCGATCTGACCAAGTTGGCCTCCTGGTCCGAGGAGGACTTTTATAAACTCATGCGAACGGGAGTTAATCCCCAGGGTGCGACCATGCGACCGCCTTTCCCCATCGCTTTGACATCCCATATGTCGGATCTCGAATTAAAAGCTTTGTGGGAGTTCTTTGCCAAGCTTTCGAAAACGACGGCGCAGACTTCTGGCGGTGGTGATGTGGCTCGTTGATTGCGGTTGTGGTCTCGTCTTGATATTCTACCCCTTGTCCAAGGCAAGGGGTAGATGATGGCGAACGTGACAATACAAAGCTGGTCGGAAACGTATTTTGTGCAGGGCAAAGAATTGCTGCGGCAGTTGGGGTATGAACTCACCGATGAAGCCCTGCGCAACAACCTGGCCCTCATTGACGATAGCCCCCACGACTGGATTTATCTGGCGATCGCCGATGACCAGGCGGTGGGGCTTATGCATGTGAAGCGGCAGATTCAAATCCATACCCCGGTCAGACTGGAGGTGGTGGCTCTGGTGGTGAGTGATGCTCATCGTGGTTCAGGCGTTGGCAAAATCCTGCTAAATCAAGCTGATAAGCTAGCTCAAGAAATGGGCCTGCCTGAAATAGTGTTGCACTCAAGTCAGAAGCGAGTGGAGGCCCATGGTTTTTATCAGAATTATGGCTACCAAAATGTAAAAACATCCTATTGGTTTTCCCGAAATCCCTAATCAAACGCATTTCTGGATATTTCTCCGCACCTAAACACATGACTCTTGGTTGCCAGGTTTCGCAACTGGGAGTATACGGGGCTTGCAAGGTCCGTTTTGTGGTGGATCTGAGGGGGGGATTATGAGGTTCTATCGCCTTCTGTTTAAGACTTTTAAGTTCGCTCTTCTTCTAAAGATCCTTTTGATCAGCGGTTGCGGTGGACCTTCTCCCTGGGCCAATTGGCTGCCCTCCGGATTGAATGACCTCACTCGTAAAAGTTTGGAAGACCTCGGGAGTGGTGAATCCAAATCAGAATTTGCCGTTGGATTAATCGCCGATCCACAAGTCACGCCTGGCTACCTGCGGATGGCTGCCCAAAGACTCAATCATCGCGGTGACATCGACTTTTCCATCATTTTGGGTGATCTGACAGATCGCAGTCTCAATGAAGAATTCATCTGGGTGGGCAATATCGTGGTGGAAGCGCACCGACCCATGCTCACCATTGTTGGCAATCATGATGGCTTGATTCACGGCGAGGAGATCTATCGTTCCATCTTTGGGCCCCTCAACTATACCTTTCAATACGGCGGTGTGACGTTTGCCATGTGGAACAACAACCCCTATGAATGGGGATATCCGGATTTTGACTGGCTGCGGCAGGTGATTGAGAGCCATACCAAAGTGATTATCGTCGCACACCAGCCTCCCCGCTACATCGCCCGTTATCCCAGTGCCAATGACGAGTTGATCGAACTCTATCAGCATCCTCATGTGCTGGGTTCGGTTCATGGGCATCGTCACCATTTTGAATTGCAGACGTTTTCCGGAAAGCCGGCCATGACTGTGGCCAGAGTGATAGACGAAAAGTATGCCATCATGCTTGTTCACGAGGATGGACGTTTGACGTTTGATCGGTGCGAGGGGGCCTTATGCGCGCCGCAGCCTTAGGATCCTTGATGGGATTGGGTATGATGGTGGGGCAACCCCTGCAGGCGGAAAACCGCTTTGTTCTCCAGTCCGGAGCCAATCATGGACTGATTGCCGGAGGTGTGTCCGGGGAGTATGGAGTCGCCCATTGGGCTCTGACGGTGGGACTCACCCCCGCCGCCTACCATAATGATGTGATCACACAGGGTAATGGCAAACTGAACTTTGCCATCGTGGATGAGGGGCGTTATCACCTGCTCATCGGGGGCTCCCTCTTCGTCAACGCCTCGGATAACACCTTTTTCACGCTGCCGGGTAAATACCCCAATCGCTATTATCCACCCAACGCCTATTTTTTGGGTGCCCAAGCAACGATTATAGCGAAAAACGGGCTATTCATTGAATTGAGCATCCTTGACTATTACATGGAAGTGCTGGCCCGCAATCCCCGCGGTAGCATCACCAATGGTGAGGTCATTTCCCTTGGCATTGGGTATATCTTTGATCATACTTAATCCGGTCTTATTCTCCTGAATCCTGGTCTGAAAAGGGATCATGATGGTGCGGTCTCTCTTCTTTATTGTCGCTCTGATTCTGTTTGTCATGCACCATGCATTCTTTTTACCTCATTATGATTCTGTCGATGCTCTCACTTTCAGTAGAAAAGCCGGGATGCTGGGATTTCTAACCGTGGCTTTTGTGGCCCTCCTCACAGTCCTGCGCGCTGCGGGGACTTTGACCCAGCGATTGCTGCGCTGCGACGGGGAGGATTGGCTTAATACAATAGCGATCGGCTCCGTGACGATCGGGTTTCTAACCATGGGCTTGGGGGCGGTTGATCATTTAACGACACCCGTTCTCCTAACGCTGCACGGAGCCTTGTTCCTCTATGGCCTATGGTCGTGGGAGCGGGGATTGAGTGCCATCAAGGGATTTTTGCTGGAGTGCCGACGTCTAGGGCATGAGCATCCTTTATTATTGGGTCTGACGACCCTGATTGTGGTTTGTTTGGGACTCATGACCATCGTGCCGCAAAACCATGGCGATCCCCTCTATTACCATCTCCCCCAGGGGTGGTGGTGGCTTAAAAGAGGTGGCACTGGCATGCTTGATTGGATGCCATGGCTTATGCAGGGCGGAATGGTGGAGTATATCTATACGTGGATTGGAGGACTGACGCACGAACGTTTTTCCATGATGATCCTGTCACAGATGCTTCATGCATTTTTTGGGCTCGGCATAGGAAGTCTGGCAATCTTTGATATCACCCGCCGTTATACCGGACGTGGCTTTGCCCTGCTGGCGCTCCTCTGTTACCTCACCTTTGATCAGGAACTATTGATGATGGTGCGGGCAAAAAATGATGGTTTTGTGGCCACATTTTGCCTTTTAGCTCTTCGTCAATGGGTGGTGGCCAGACGCGAGAATTCATGCCGCAATCTGACTTTGGTCTACTTTTTTACTTTTGCGGCCTTAGCCTGCAAGTTGACAGCGCTCTTCTTTCTACTGCCGTTTTTGATTCTGGTGGTGGCGTCCGATCTGTGGCGAAAAAGGGCGCTGGTACCCACCTTGTGGCACCATTTACGATCGGCAGCCATACCTTTACTTGTGGTTGTTCCCATTCCCCTACGCAACACCTTATACGCCGGCAATCCGTTTTTTCCAGCTTACCACCATTGGTTTCCCAGTCCTCTCATGAATGACTTTCTGGCGCAGGAGATTGCCCGCTATGGATTTATTTCGGGTAGCTGGTCAGACATATTGAGCAGT
>JAKQGS010000456.1 GCA_029556045.1 Pseudomonadota bacterium
ACCTGGCCCGTCTCATCCGCCATGCGACCAATACCCAGGTCACACTTTTTGAACAACCGCTCAGCGTGCAATGGCACATTGCAGACGACGGATTGATGATCCATGCCGATCTGGTGGTGACATTTCATGCGATGATCTATCTGCTGGATTACATTCGCCGCTCTGTTACCGTGGAAGCGCCTCTGCGGGTGCAAATCAAATCAGCCCCATGGCCTGATGCCGCAGAGAAGGAGGAGCAGAAAAATCCTGCGGTGCTTCTCGAAATTTGCTATGAAGATCCCGGTGTTGCGCTTCCGCAGCCACAAAAGTGGACCTGGCCCCACCACAAAGAGGGAGATCTCGCCCTGGCCGCCGTGCACGCGATTGCAGCCGCCCAGGGATGTGAGATCAAGGTGCCCCCGGGTCCCAAGGGCAAGAATTGCATCCGGATGTTCTGGCCTGCGGCACCCGCCGTTAAAGCGCGGCATAAAAAATCCACCACGGTGTTAGTGATTGAAGATGAACCGGGCATCGTACAGATGAACACGCTCATGCTGGAGCATGCGGGGTATAAAGTCCTGGCCGCGCTGACCGGCACGGAGGGATTAAAGCTGCTGCAGTCGCATCAAGAGGAGATTGGCACCGTGCTGCTCGACTGGCAGCTTCCGGATCTGACCTGTGAAGAGACAGCCGAAAAAATACATGCCATTTCCCCAGTCCCCATCATTTTTTCCAGCGGCTATATCCCGGATACGGATATGAAGCGCATCCTGGATAAGTACCACGCGCAATTTCTGCAAAAGCCCTACACCCTTGCCACGCTCGCCAAGACGGTTGATAAAACCATGCGCAACGGGGCGTGAGGGACGCTTATCCATTACTCAGCCTGCCATTGTCATCACACCCGATGTGCCACAATTACGTAACCTGATGTCATCGTTATAGGACACTTGTACGCATTTTGCTGATTTAACTTTAATAAAAACAAAGAATGAATGCTGCGTTGGGATGGCATGGTTATTGCACTGATCTACCTGTGAGGAATGAAATCAAACGAAGCTGCAGATTAGGGCGACTTTTTCTGCCATCGCGTAGAAGAAAGGATGTGTATTATGTCAAAGTATGTCCGATTGGGGGGCGGAGCCCTTTTGATCATGGTGCTTTTTTGCATGAATGCATCAGCGCAGTTGAATTTTAAAAACAGCGCCAGCACGACGATCATGGCGTTGACGCAGACGGGCAGTCTTGGCGTCGGTATTTCGGCCCCGGCATCAAAACTGACAGTCTATGGAGGGGGTACGATCGGCACAGGGTACAACCTCATAGCGGCGCCGAGCAATGGTTTGCTCGTACAGGGCAATGTGGGTGTCGGCTTGACAAATCCAGGCTCAGATCTATCGGTTTATTCTAATTTTGCGATTGGTCCGACGTATGGCCCCTTGGCTGCACCGGCCAATGGCATGATTGTTCAGGGCCGGGTGGGCATTGGCAAGACCAATCCGCTCTACCAGATCGATATTTCAAATAATACAACTACAACCAACGAAACCTCAATACACTTTGGCAAAAATACAGATGA
>JAKQGS010000465.1 GCA_029556045.1 Pseudomonadota bacterium
GTGCACGCCATCATGGGGCCTAACGGCTCCGGTAAAAGCACCCTGTCCAAGGTGATTGCCGGTCATCCCGACTATACGGTCACCGGCGGTAGCATCAATTATGAGGTGAATTTTAAAGCGAAAAACCTCCTGGAAATGGCCGCTGATGAGCGGGCCCGCGAGGGTGTGTTTTTGGCCTTTCAATATCCCGTCGAGATTCCGGGGGTTCCCAATACGGAGTTCCTGCGGGCGGCCTTCAATGCGATATGTCGCCAGCATGGTATTGAAGAAATGGACCCCTTGGATTTCAGCGAGTTTTTGGCGGAAAAGGCCAAGATGCTGGATATCGATGACACCTTTCTGAACCGGCAGCTGAATGTAGATCTGTCCGGTGGCGAGAAAAAGCGAAACGAGATCCTGCAGATGGCGGTGTTGTCACCCCGTCTGGCGGTGTTGGATGAAACCGATTCGGGTCTGGACGTGGACTCCTTGCGCATCGTGTCGGAGGGCGTCAATAAACTGCGCCGCGACGACAATGCCATCATTCTGATCACCCATTATCAGCGTATTTTGAACTATATCGTGCCGGACTATGTGCATGTGCTTTACAACGGTCGCATTATCAAATCGGGCGACAAATCCCTAGCCCTGGAGATTGAAGCGCGGGGTTATGATTGGTTGATTCATGGAGAAGGCCACTGATTATGCTGCAGCCTTTTCAAAACGCTTACGAAAACTATCGGACGCGGGTTCCTGCGGCTGCCGCGTGGGTCCTGGCGCAGAGTCAGAAAGAGGACGAGCGTCTGACGGCTTCGGGGATGCCCAACCGTCAGGACGAAGATTGGAAATACACCAGCCTGCGGAATCTGACGCAGGAAAACTATCATTGGGACATTTTTGGGGATGCCGCGCCGGAATCGCTGATTGAGCGAACCAAAGTGGATGGGGCCATCAATCTTTACCTGGTGAATGGCGTTTTTTGCCCGGCTCTTTCTCAGCAGGCCGTCGGCGGTGTTAAAGTGATGGATCTGGCGGAAGCCCTTTTGCATCGCGGGGATGAACTGCGAGCTTTTTGGGATCAATTCAAGGGGACACCTTTGGATGATTGGCGTCCATTTGAAGCTCTGAATCGCGCCTTCACCCTGAATGGACTTTATTTAAACATCGCACCGAAGTCCGTGGTGGAGCCTCTGGTACACATCATTCATATTCAGGGGCCTCAGACCCATCCTTATGCGGTTTTTCCCCAGGTTCTTGTGGAAATGGGTGAATCGGCTCAGGCAACGATCATGGAAAGTTATGTGGGCACCGAGGATTCCCGTTACTTTATGAGTCCGGTCACCTGGATTCGGGGGCAGGGCAACAGTCACATCTCCTATACGCGGATGCAGCAGGAAAGCCGGCAGGCCAACCATATCGGGTCAGTGCGCATCAAAGCGGAGCGGGATGCCCGGGTGGTGACCTGTAACATCGCGCTGGGAAGCGCTCTGGGACGGTGTGATTATCATTGTGATATCGCCGGTTCGGGGGCACAGGTTGTGCTGGATGGCTTGTTCTATGCGGGTCAAGGTCAGGTCCTGGATAACCTGACGCATGTCCACCATCGAGTCCCCCATGCCGATAGCCAACAGACCTACAAGGGTATCCTCAACGGCAGCGGTCGTGGTATTTTTACCGGCAAGATTAAAGTTTACAAAAACGCACAGCAGACGTCCGCATTGCAGGTCAACAAAAACCTGATGCTCAGCACCGAATCGGAGATCGATACCCGGCCGCAGCTGGAAATCGATGCCGATGATGTCAAATGCTCACACGGCACCGCCACCGGACGTTTGAACGATGACGAGTTATTTTACCTATTGAGTCGCGGTATTCCCCGGGCGGAAGCCGAGCATATGCTGACGCTGGCGTTCGTCAATGAAATTATCCTCAAGGTGGATCACCCGGGGGCCCAATCTTACGTGATGCGGGAAACGTCCGCGGTTTTGGAGCGCAATCGGCAAGGACATTAAGGCAGGTGGCAGGCGATGACCCTCGATTTTGAAAAAATTCGTGCTGACTTTCCCACCCTCACGCAGGAGGTGCATGGAAAGCCATTGGTGTATCTGGATAGCGCAGCCACAGCCCTAAAACCTCGTTGTGTGGCGGATGTCATCTATCATCATTATCTGATGGGGGCATCGAACGTGCACCGTGGTGTGCACTATCTGAGCGAGCAGGCCACTGCTCAATTCGAGGCCGCGCGAGAAAAGGTGCGTGCGTTTATCAACGCTCGTGAAAACGCCGAAATCATTTTCACCTCCGGCACCACTGCCAGCATCAACCTTGTGGCACAGACCTGGGGACGGCAGAACATCCAAGCGGGTGATGAAATCCTGCTGAGCCATATCGAACATCATTCCAATATCGTACCCTGGCAGATGCTGGCAGAGGAAAAAGGGGCAACCATCCGGGTGATCCCGATGCTGGAGGATGGTTCGCTGGATCTCTCCACCCTCGATCAGCTGGTTCATGAACGGACCCGAATGGTGGCTGTCACGCAGGTGTCCAACTCTCTGGGTACTATCGTACCGGTGAAGGATATCCTGCGGAAAGCGCGGCAGTTTGGGGCCCTGATCCTGGTGGATGCAGCTCAGTCCATACCCCATATGAAAGTGGATGTGCAGGATCTGGATTGCGACTTTTTGGCATTTTCCGGCCATAAACTCTTTGCGGGCTGCGGTACCGGGGTGCTATATGGCAGGCGTCGGATTCTTGAAGGTATGCCACCGTGGATAGGTGGCGGTTCTATGATCCGGCAAGTCTCATTTGAAAAAACCACGTTTGCGGGACTACCGGAACGCTTCGAGGGGGGAACACCCAATATCTCTGGTGTGATCAGCCTGGGTGCCGCCATCGATTATTTGAACGACATCGGCATGGAGAACATCACCTCCTACGAGGCGGATTTGTTAGCCTATGGAACGCGGGCCCTCAGCGACATCCCCGGCGTGCGATTGATCGGCACGTCGCCCCACAAAGCATCCATTTTGTCTTTTGTGATCGAAGGGGTTCATCCCCATGATGTGGGATCGCTGGTTGATCAGGAGGGGGTGGCCATCCGGACCGGTCACCATTGCAGCCAGCCGGTGATGCAGTTTTTTAAAGTTCCCGCTACAGCTCGCGCGTCGCTGTGTTTTTACAACACCCGTGCGGACATCGACCGGCTGGTGGCGGCCATTCATAGGGTGAGAGAGGTTTTTGGGTTATGAGTCAACGGGACGATCTTTATCAGCAGGTCATTCTGGAGCACAATAAGAAACCCCGCAACTACGGGGAGCTGCAGCCGCATTCTCACAGCGCTGAAGGATTTAATCCCCTTTGTGGTGATCATCTGTGGGTCTATCTCAATATCGGTGGCGATGGCAAAATCGAAGGGCTAACCTTCAAGGGGGATGGTTGCGCCATCAGCAAAGCATCCGCTTCACTGATGACCACGGCTTTGATCGGCAAAAGCCGCGAGGAGGCCCACCAGGTCATCGAAGAATTCGGACGTTTGGTGAAGGGCCAGCTCAATCCCGAGACAGAGCCCAACCAACTGGGGAAGCTCAAGATCTTTTCCGGCATTTGGAAGTACCCTTCACGGGTCAAGTGCGCCATCCTAGCCTGGCATGCCGTAAAGGGAGCGATGGATCAACAAGCTAGTGTCTCGACAGAATGATCGCCCGGAGAAAGGAAGCTGACGTGGACGTAAAAATTCTGATTCAAAGAACGCCCAATCCCTATGCTCGCAAGTTTATCGTGAACCATGACGTCAAAACGGATGGTAAAATCACTTTTAACGACGCCAATGAGTGCCGTCATGTGCCGCTGGCCCTGGCATTGATCAGTCTACCTTCCGTCAGTCAGGTGCACTTTTTTGAGAACGTCATCACGGTGACCCAAAATGGCCAAAATGATTGGGAGTTACTTGAGGGTATGGTCAAGGAAGTCATTGTTTCGCTTTTTCCTCAGCATAACCCGGCTTTCGTTTCCGCTGAGGAGGTCCGCCGTCAGACATTGTCTCCAGAACTGAAGCAGATTGAAGAAATTCTTGACAATTCAATCCGCCCTTTTTTGCAGGGTGATGGGGGGGACCTGGAGGTCTTGTCGCTGCGCGACAATCAGCTGACAATTCGCTATGAAGGGGCCTGCGGAACCTGCCCGTCTTCGGCGGGGGCGACCCTGGAGGCCATTGAAAGTATTTTGCGGGATGAGTTTGATCCGGAAATCACCGTTGTTCCGATGTAGTTTCTAATCTTCACGAACCTATAGCGACGTATCATTTTTCGCATATATGAACTGATATTAATTCTCATTCAGGCATACGACATGAAACGAGTTGCCTTTGTGGTATGCTCACGCTATCACGAGGCTCCTAGCTTCATTGAGGTTGATATCCATGTTGGCATTCCAAAAAATTGTCGCGCAAAACATACGGTATTTCCGCAAGAAAAAGTTTCTGACCCAAAGCGAAATGGCGGAACGTTCAGAAGTGAACTATCGGCATCTGCAAAAGATCGAAGCCGGAACCCCTGATATCCGCGTTGGCACGGTCTGGAAAATGGCGGAGACACTGGATGTGCCGTCCTGTTACATGCTGAAATGGCCCGCGGATTTTCATGATTTGCGCAGCATTGGTATACACTGCTGCCGTGAGCTTTTGGATGTCTTACCCATGGGGCTGTTTGTCCTCGATACATCGCATTTGGTGCGGTATGTGAATCCGTACATGGCTAAACGATTTGGCGTGGAGCAAAAGAGTTTTGTCGGTATACCGCTTTCCAATATTCTGGCAAACGCCGGGCAGGTGGAGCAGATGCAACAGGCCATCACCCTCGTGCAGTCAACGAGCCTTTTGCAGAGGACTATGGAGTTTGGCCTGGTTTTTGGTCAATCGCCGGAGCTTCAGGGCCGTCTGGTCAGTCTATCCACGATCTATGATGACAAGTCCGGCGCCCTGAGTGGGTATCTTGCCGTGGTTGTTCTGCAAAATTAGAAACCCTCGTGCGCCCTGCTCTTTCGATTATCAGACGACGTCTAGGTTTTGGACACCCCAGCCAAAAAAGCTTTTGAACTCTCGCCAATGGTCTCGGTATTGCGTCCGTAAACCACCGGATGATAAGAATGGGTTTCCGCCCCCTCCCACCGAACCACCTTGAACTCACCGGCTTTTAACTCATCCCGGATGAGATACTCCGGCATCCAACCATAGCCGATGGCTTTGGCCAAAAGCATTTTTTTGGACTGAAAATCGCTCAGATGAAATGTCGACTCCTTGTCAAGAACAGCGGTGCTCATCTGCAGCCGTTGATCCGATCCCCGGACCGTCAGGAACGTATGACTTTGGAGATCACGGATGGAGGCGGCCTTGTTTTTTTGCGATAGCGGGTGATTGCGATGCGCTACCAGCAGCGATTGGATCGGCTTTAACCGCGCTATCACTGGGTAGGATTGCTGGGGTTGTAAAATACTGATCATGAGGTTGGCACCATTGGATTGAAAACGCTCCTCCACCTCGCCGAGATAGGCTCCAAACAGGGAAATTTTTGTGTCGGGGGAAGCCTCCCGCACTTGCAGGATACCGCTCATGATCTGTGCCATGGGATAGAGGCCGTCATAAACGATCTGAAGAAACGGTTCGTAGCCGGTTTTGGCCACCTTACAAAGCTCGTTTAACTCGTCCTCTGCCCGCAGGAGTTTTTGGCATTGCAGCCAGATGCGTTTACCGATGGGAGTCAGACTGGTCCGGTAGCCGCTGCGGTCAAAAAGCTGCAGTCCCGTGGCATCCTCCAGGGTCTTGATCAGGTAGATCAGGGAGGTATGGCCTTTATTCAAGGATTGAGCGGCCTTGGATAGGGAACCGTGGCGGGCAACCGCATCGATGGCGCGGGCTTGTTCCAAGGTGATCATAGGGCGAATTTCCTTTTTTTTGCATCTGCTTATAGTCAATCTATGTCAAGTAAATCAACAGTGAATATAAGAAATATGTTATTTTATTTGACATTAATATGCCGATAAACTCAAGAGGAAAGCACAGGAAATGCCACAAAAGGAGAGAGAGGCGATGGTTCCCTATATCAAAGGCCGCGTAACACCCCAGGCTCACGTTAATGTTCCCGACGGACTTTTTGAAGAAGAATATGCCCGTTCTGGATTCTTCGGCCGCTATGCCCACCTTTATCGGACCCACGCTCCCGTGGGGTGGACCCGCATTGAAGGGGATCTGAAGCCGCGCTCCTACGATCTGAACAAGAGTAAAGTCGGGGGCGAGGATTATCTGAAGGATCGTCGCCCCTACCTCGAAAACGGCGATTGCCGGATTTTGTTTGGGGAAATTTCCAGACCGATGGCCTATTACTACCGCAATGCAGATGCCGATGAAGTTCTG
>JAKQGS010000022.1 GCA_029556045.1 Pseudomonadota bacterium
CTAATGTAAATATTGGAAAAAGATACAAAATGTCGGGGGTCAAAGGAATCTCAGGCGGAGGTTTGCCGATCGGTGGTGGTTTCTAGAGGAAATGAAGGGTTGGGGATTGGGAAGGTGGGGTAGGGTTATTAAAAAAAAGAGAGCTTGATTCTCCTACCAATCCGTTCGGTGGTGGTTTCTAGTCGGAGATGCAGGGTTGGGGATTGGGAAGATGGGGTAGGGGCATTTAAAAAAGGGGGCTTGATTGTCTTACTAATCTAATTGTGACAACCTTACTCTGCCTAAGTGCCGAGATCTACGATTAAATGAGAGCTTTTTATTTTGGGGTTAAAGTGTTTTTTTACAATGGCCGAAAAGTTTCTATCGGTTTTGAAACACGAGGAGTGGCTCAGCATGGCCAGGAAACGTATTAATACCCATAAGGTTCGATGCCACCTAATCCTGACCCTTTGGGTGGGGATCGGGCTGACGGGGGGCGCTTGCTCCCGCCAAGATGGACTCGGTATTGATATGGGTTCCATGCGAGGGAATGATTCGCGGCAGGCGTCAACATTGCCACCGGATGAAGTCCCAAAAGTGGATGTTGAGAAGGAAACGCAAGAGGCCGAAAGCAATCAAACCGAAGCAGTGGCGGGAGAGACGACGATCGGTGATCGTAAAGATCCCGCCTCCGATGAATTGTCCATCGATCCCGCTGGCACGATCACCAACAGGGTTGCCGATGACTCAATCTATTTAGACCTCGGTTACGATGTGATGAGCCAGTATCACGTGGGGTGTACTGCGACGACGTTTTCCACCGGCAGTGGCGGTTACGGAGCTTATACCACCGCATGTATCACCGCCGCCCAGAAATATTGCCAGGCCGTCAAAGGCAGCACCGGGGCTTTTATTCAAGAAGGCACCGGAGACTTTTTAGGAATTATCTGCGTCAAAGCCGCCAATCTGTACAATCTCGATATCAGCGTTTTGACCGGCCTGCATGAGGGGTGCACCCTGGCGCAGGCGACCGCCAACGGCGGTTACTCCAACGCCTGTGTGGCTGCTGCCCACCGGTACTGTGTCAATCGCACAAATGGGACCGGGTCGGTGACCCAGCACAACGGTGCGTTGTTCGGTGTCACCTGTACCACGGGAACTTCTGTCTCCTATGAAGCAGCGATCGATACCTTAACCCTTAAGCATGATCTCTGCACGGATGCAAACATTGCCGGGGCGGCAAATCACGGATATCCCGGAGTCTGCGTCGCCGCAGTCCATCGGTATTGCACCGATCGTGGGTTGATCGGTGGAATATTAACCGAATATGCCGACGCCAAGGGAGTTGTGGACTGCATCAAATAGTGGGTCGAACGAAAAAGGTCGAATGCCGCTATCGCGAGATAGCGGCATTCTCATTTCCCAAGTCCTCCTCTAGGTTGGTATAGCTGAGTCAATAACCGGAGTTATTGACCGCGAGCATAGGATAGATGGCTGGTGGCAAAGTACACATCATACGAATTACAGCCAGCGCTACCGCAATAGGACGGTCCCCAAAACTTGGCCTGGTACTTCACCACGTTGCCAAACATCTGTTTTTGCAGTTGTTCTTTCGGAACTTCCCCATAGGCGACACCGATGCGGGTGATTCCCAAATCCTTGAGGCTGGAGAGTTCACTGTTTTCAGATTTGCCATTGCCATTGTGATCGGTCCATGCCAGGAGTTTCGCAAAGTGGGGATTCGTCGCATCGATATAAGAATCCCCTTGGGCATATTGCGCCAAGGCTTGGTAGCCGTTGCGAGCTAGCTGTCCATTGGGGAGTCGGGTGGAATCACCAAATAACTCCTGACCGTTGTCGATGAGGCCGTTGCCGTTCAAATCCATCGCGAGGAGCGCGGAATCAGCGGTGATCCAGCCGGTCCTTTCTGCAATACCGTCGCCGTTCAAGTCAAAGTGCGCGGAGCTCTGCGCAGTTTCCACGGTGGTAAATTTCTGCGTGGGGGAAAGATCCAGCACGATGGGGCTCATCAGGCGAACCTTGAAATCACAGCTTCCTTCCACCGTTTGTCCCGATCGGGATGCGGTGATGTGAAACTTGACGCCGGTTGAACGCCAATCGTTGGGATTGTCGATGATGTCCTTATATTCAACGGTGAATTGGGTCTTGCTGGGATCAACCGGCACGGTTTTGACGCCCATGGAACGGTATTGAGTGCCGCTGTCCATGCCATCACGGAAAAACCAGGAGTCCTCCTCAATACCCACATTTAGGGTGTCAACGCTACCATTGACGGTGACCAGCAAAGCCAGATCTCCACCACCGGCGCGGAAAGATTCTCCCGGAATGCCACATTCGCTGTCGCAACTATCGGTGCCCAAACGTTCCCGTTCGATCTGCACCACATCCTGGCAGAACCCGCCGGGTGGAACATTTTCTCCATTGGGGTTCTGGGGGTCTCCCGGTAAACTCTCGCCGTTGGGATCGGTGCCAGGAATCCATTCGCCCCCTGGCCGTCTGGAAAAAGTTTCGTTGGTCAATTTGATATCTTGAGCCGGGAGGTATCCCTCAGACAAGACCTGATTTTTGGATTCCGTACAACCCTCAGCGGATAGGGGCTGGGCCACTAAGAGTGCTTCCCCGCGATTCGTGGTGACAGCGGCGACGATGGCGACGGTCTCTCCCTGTTTGATGGTGCAGCTTTTGCTGGAATCCCCCACCTGCAAGCGGGTATCCCGCAGGGCGATCCCTTTTTGTAGCCCACCATTGCGGCTGAGCAGCGAGTCAAAACGGGTCACCGCAGCCCGGGACGGAGTCAACGGCAGTTTATAGAATTGGTTGAGGGAGAACGGCGAGCGCATGCTTAACACCTGCGCTTCATTGCTGAGCTGACCGCAAGCGACGATGGAAAGCAATAACGAGCAACTTGCAAGTGTCATGGAGGCCGGTGAAGGGCGATTTTTTAGGGACATAATTTTGCCTCACGCAAGGGGTTGGTTGTTCTATTGGCAGGTTTGGACTGAACCGAGAAC
>JAKQGS010000030.1 GCA_029556045.1 Pseudomonadota bacterium
CATATGAACCTGCACAAAACCTTCTGCATCCCCCACGGTGGTGGCGGACCCGGCGTTGGACCGATCGGCGTCAAGTCTCACCTGGCTCCCTATCTGCCCAATCATCCTGTTTTGAAAATGGGCGGTGATAAAGGGGTGGGAGCTGTTTCGGCTGCTCCCTGGGGCAGCGCCAGCATTCTCCCGATTTCCTGGATGTATATTCGTATGATGGGAGTGCAGGGTTTGACGGATGCCACCAAGATGGCGATCCTCAATGCCAACTACATGGCCAAACGCCTGGATGCTCACTATCCGGTGGTCTACAAGGGTCATAAGGGTCTTGTGGCCCATGAGTGCATCGTGGATCTCAAGGGAATGAAAAAAACAGCTGGTGTTGAAGTGGACGACGTGGCCAAGCGCCTGATCGATTACGGTTTCCACGCACCGACGGTATCATGGCCCGTTCCGGGAACCATGATGATCGAGCCCACCGAGAGTGAATCCAAGGATGAATTGGACCGTTTCTGTGACGCGATGATTGCCATTAAACAGGAAGCCGATGACATTGCCGCCGGTAAGTATCCTAAGGACAATAACGTGCTGAAACACGCCCCTCATACCGCCGATGTCATCAGCGGTGATGCGTGGGATCGTCCTTATCCCCGGCAGCTTGGTGCATTCCCCAAACCCTGGGTCAAAGAAAACAAGTTTTGGCCATTTGTGGGACGCATCGACAACGCCTATGGGGATCGTAATCTGGTGTGCGCTTGCCCACCGGTGAGTGACTATCAGTAAGTTTATTGAATGAGAGAAATTTTGGGGGAAGGTTAAAAGGACCTTCCCCTTTCTCGTTGTCAGGCAATTGACTCAGGATAGGATGGGCTTTTCCTCAACATGAACATCCCGATGCCACACGTTGACCACGACGTGGGGGATGTCTTGCTCTGCAATGGCGGCAGCCAAGCGCTCCGCCACAAAAACCGAGCGATGCCGCCCTCCGGTGCAACCAATCCCGATATGATAATAATGACGCCCCTCGTTAAAATAGAGGGGGAGGGTAAAGATGTGTAAGTCCACGATGTGTTTTAGAAATTTTTCAAAATTTTCGTCGCTGGCAATATAGTCCTGGATGGGTTTTTCCAGGCCGCTTTGACTTTTTAAGGTGGGATCAAAGTAGGGGTTTTTGAGAAACCGGGCGTCGAAAATGGTGTCTGCGGGTTTGAGTACCCCGTATTTAAAGCCAAAACTGGTGACCGATACGTAGAGACTGCGGCCAATCACCAGGCCTTCATAGCGCTGTTCGATGCAGCGTTTAAGAAAATGCGGTGACCAAGTGGTGGTATCAAACACCGCATCCGCCGCCAATTCCACCGGTTCCAGCAGTTTTTGTTCCCGTCGGATGGCGGCAATAATACTTCCCCCCTCATCGATCAGGGGGTGCTTGCGACGGGCGGTGGAATAACGATCCATCAGGACGTCTTCGTTGCCCTTGATAAAGAGTACATCCACGTTCATGTATTTACTGATGCGGTTTTTAATGTCATGAAAGCGATCCGCAAACGAAGGGTCACGAATGTCCATGCCTAAAGCAAACCGCCGGTTGGGGAGATTAGCTTTGACGAAAAATCGAATCACCTTATCCACCACATCGGTGGGCAGGTTGTCGATGCAGTAGAAAGATATATCCTCAAGGGCACGGATCGCCACCGACTTACCGGCACCGGATAACCCAGAAACAATCACCAACAGCGGCTTGTTCGTGGGGGTTGGCTCCTGTGTCAGGGACATGAACGATCCTTAAAACAGTTTTTTGCGTTTGCTGGATGGGAGGATATTGAGCTGTTCGCGGTATTTGGCCACCGTGCGCCGGGCCAGATTGATGCCACGCTCTTCGAGAATTTCCACGATTTTTTGATCTGCCAACGGTCGTTTCGGATCCTCCGCTTTGACCATATCATTGATCATCTTTTTCACCGACGCGCTGGCCATGCTGTCGCCATCGGCGCGCGCAACTGAACTGTTGAAAAAATACTTCAGCTCAAAAATACCCCATGGGGTATGGATGTATTTGTTATTGGTCACCCGGCTGATGGTGGACTCATGCATGCCGATGTCTTCGGCTACATCCTTGAGGATCATAGGCTTGAGGTATTCCACCCCATGATCAAAAAAGTCCTTCTGCCTCTGCACGATGGTCTCTGTAACCCGAAAGATCGTGCGCTGACGCTGCTGGATGCTTTTGATGAGCCAGCTGGCGGCTTTGATTTTGTCCTGGATGTATTCCTTCTCTTTGCCATCCTTTTCCAGCTTAGCCAGCATGTTTTCATACATTTTATTGACTTTGAGCTGGGGCAATCCCTCATCATTTAACGAGACCACCCATTCACCCGATACTTTGAAAACATAGACGTCCGGCACCACGTACTGGGTGGTATCCCCCCCAAATTGCCGTCCGGGCACCGGCTCCAGCTCCGCCACGATGTGAACGTTTTCAATCACCTTTTCCATGGGGATCTTGAGAGCTTTGGCTATCGCCGGAAAATTGCGGGTTTCCAAATCGTGCAGATGGTGTTCCACGATTTTTTCCACAATGCCGTTCTTCAGGTGATTGTTGCGCAATTGCAGATGCAGGCATTCTTTGAGATCCCGTGCCCCCACACCGTTGGGGTCCAGTCTTTGAATCACATCCAAAACGTCTTCAATAGCATCAACGGAAACATTCTCCGACTTGGATAACTCCTCAGTGGAGATGGTGAGATAGCCCCGGTCATCGATATTACCGATGATAGATGTGGCGATTTCCTTTTCCTTGTCTTCAAGATCCAACTCACCAATCTGCATCATCAGGTAATCGTTGAGAGACTTGGCTTTGGTGACTATATTTTCGTAGTTGGGAAATTCTTCATCCCTGCGGTTTTGGGTGGATGAGAGCGGTGGGGCGGTATCCTGCTGACGGGAATAAGACTCCCAATCCATATCGTTTGGTTTGTCATCGGAAACACGGTCCATAAGATTGCTGGCGGACTCCATGTGCTCATTGACAACTTCCGCCTCAGTGCGCTCCCGCTCCCGTTCGACTTGAATACGCTCTTCCGCTGACTCGGAAACACCCTCCTCCAGGACTGGGTTTTCCGCCAGCTGCTCCGCCACGAATTCCTGAAGTTCCATGCGGGAAAGCTGTAATAGTTTAATCGCTTGCTGCAACTGCGGCGTCATCAGCAGTTGCTGGGAAAGCTTTAACGATTGTTTTAAATTGAGTGCCATACCGTCCCTAGCGTTTCGTCACGCATTGAAAGATCACGTCTCTTATTTTAAGTCGACCTCACGAAATATGCAAAAGTATGTGCAAAAAATATTCCAATCACATGCGAAAGTGTTCTCCCAGATACACATCCCGCACCAATTGGTTATTGGCAATCTCAGTAGGAGAACCGTGTGCGACGATTTTGCCACCAGTGAGAATATAAGCTGACTCGCAGCTCCCCAAGGTTTCCCTGACATTATGGTCGGTAATTAAAACTCCAAGACCGTCCTCTTCCTTGAGTTTGGCAATAATCCCCTGAATTTCCTGAACCGTAACAGGATCTACCCCCGCAAACGGTTCATCCAGCAGCAAAAATCGAGGCCGCGTGATCAGGGCCCGGGCAATTTCCACCCGCCGTCGTTCACCGCCGGAGAGGGCAGCTCCCATCGATTTGGCAATATGAGTGATCTGGAATTTATTCAGTAGTTCATCCAGCATCTCACGCCGAGCATGGCCCTTTACCCCCGCCACTTCCATAATGGCAATCAGATTATCCTCAACGGACAAGCGCCGGAAAATCGACATGTTCTGCGGCAGATAACTGATACCGCGGCGAGCCCGAATGTGCATGGGCAGCCCAGTGATATCTTCATCCCCCAGTGTCACTGTACCGGAATTAGGAAAGAGCAGACCCACCACCATATAAAAACTGGTGGTTTTGCCGGCACCGTTGGGTCCCAAAAGGCCCACAACCTCACCGGTGCGCACCTCAAACGACACCGACTTAACCACTTCGCGGTTTTTAAATGACTTATTTAATCCATTGGCCCTGAGACTCAGTGTCCCTGTATTTGCAGGTGTCATATCAGTGATTTTTTCCTTTGCCCTGGACTTCTTCCGGCTTCACCACACCCTCAGCCCGATCCACGGTAATAATGCCGCTATCCACATCATAGGTGATCTGTTTGCCTTTGATGAGGTGACCACCCTTCCAGAGACGGGCATTGCCCACCAGGGTGATGGTGCGCTTAGCATTGATAAAATAAGCACGATCACCGCGAGCCGAAACCTTTTCTTCAGGGTGTTCGGAAAAATTGGAGACCCGCACATTACCGTTGATTTCCACCCGATCCACATTATGATCGGCTCCTTCTTCTGCCAGCAGGACTTTCGCCTCGTCCGCCTGCAAACGTAATTGATCCTGAGAAATCACCACGTTTTGATTCAGTTGAATCACCCGACCATTTTTGGAATAGGTAGACTTACCGTCGCTTTTCAAGGAGATCGGTGATTTACCGCTATTTTTCTTTTTGGAAGTGGACGACTTTTTTGTTGTGGGTGCTCCGGAGATTGGGGCGGGGGATGCTGGTTTGTCGTCCCCTTTGATGGTGGAGGAAGGTGTTTCTACGCCGTCCCCTGGCCGCTTTTCCGCATCCGAAGTAGCTTTACCCGGTGTTGTTGGCACACCGGGAAGGGTGGAAGGGAGTTGATCAGGATCATCCACCATGTCCGCAAGAGCCAAAGGAGACCAGAAGCTCAGCACACAAACGATCAACCGAATTCTATTTGCCATGAGGGATGCCGTCACTTTGTAAGGTTCCTTCAATTGGGCCAGCAATTGTGAGTGTTTCATTTTTAAGTTCGTAGGTAAACCCACGAGTACCCGCAAAAGTTCCTTTGTTGCCCTCCAAACGCACCGGCTGGTCGGAGTGCAGCAGTTGATTTTTGTCCAGGTACTCCGCATATTCCGTCAACAGGATATTGCCCATTGAACCAATCCGCACATTATTCTCCAGCTCAGATTTAACGATGGTGCCATCCTTCATGAGTCCGGTCACCCCTTTCGCCTTAAATTCCACCCGCGCTGCCTCGCAAAGGGCATATTCCCGCTTTTTGCCGCTGTTGCGCAAAAAGCTGATATTGCCATACAGCTCCAGATCGTTAGGCTCGTTAAATTGCGCCACCTTGCCGGACAAAGTTGCCGTTACCGCATGACGATTGTATTTATAGACAGTAAATCCTTCCAGGGTAACCAGGGCAAGACCTTTGGTCTGCTTTTGCACCTGCTCCCGCAAAGAACGATCATCCCGCATGATAAAAATCACAGCGGAAAGACCAGTCAGGATCAAAAACAGGACGATGATGATATTTTTTCCCAAAGCTACTTATCCTCTTTAGAAACGCTTTGAGATTTTATCGAATTTTTAGATAATTTTCGCTGCCAAAAGGTCGTACATGCGCACCAGACCGGCGGGTTTGTTCCGGTTATCCACTGTAATAAGGGAAGTTATACTATGTTTTTCCATAATCCGAAAAGCGTCCAGCGCCAAAGCGGAATCTGGGATGGTTTTGGGATTTTTAGACATCAGGTCGCCTGCTTGTTTTTTAAACAGACCCCCCTCCAATGTCTTCATGGCACGACGTAAGTCCCCATCGGTGATCACTCCCAGGAGATCACCTTGATCAGAAAGAACGGTGGCAATGCCATAGTTGTTCTGGGTAATTCGCTGAAGAATCGTATGAACATCATCTTCAGGGCGCAATGGACTCAGATCCCGGCGCATCACATCGGCAACCAATAGCAGTTTGCGCCCCAAACTTCCTTCCGGGTGATATTGAGCAAAATCCCGTTCCTGGAAACCCCGGGCCTTCATCAGGCTGACCGCCAGGGCATCACCAATGGCCAAGGCCACCGTTGTGGAATTGGTGGGCGCCAGATTGAGGGGACAGGCCTCCCGTTCGATGGATCCATCGATCTTATAATCAGAAAGCTGCGACAAGGAGCTTTCCCGCTTACCTGTGATAGATATGACTTTCACTCCCTGACGACGGGCAAACTTGGCCACCTCCAGCACTTCGCGGGTTTCGCCACCAAAGCCAATAGCCAGCAATATATCGCGGGATTCCAGCATTCCAGAATCCCCATGCAGGGCTTCGGAGGGGTGCATAAAAAAAGACGATGTGCCGGTGCTGGCAAAAGTGGCAGCGATCTTCCGGGCAATATGCCCCGATTTTCCCATGCCGGTCAGAACGACTTTGCCAGAACAGCCAAGAATGGCCTCAACCGCGCCTGAAAATTCCTGATCTAAAAGGGATGCCGTGCGCAGAAGGCTTTGTCCTTCGGATCGCATAGCCTCCTGCCCCCAGGCAATAATATCGGCTGCGGAGGTTTTCGCGGTCATTTTAAGCCCGTCCCTTGAGTTCCAAAACCGCTTTGATAAAGTCCCGGAACAGAGGATGGGGGTTCATGGGGCTGCTTTTCAACTCAGGGTGAAACTGCACACCCACAAACCAGGGATGGTTTTTCACTTCCATAATTTCCACCAGTGTTTCGTCCGGTGAAAGGCCACTGAAGATCGCTCCACTTTTTACAAACGTTTCGCGGTATTCATTGTTGAATTCAAAGCGGTGGCGATGACGCTCCGAAATAACCGGCTTGCCATAGGCGGCTGACGCCAAAGACCCTGGAGACAGGTGACAGGGGTAAGCACCCAACCGCATGGTTCCCCCTTTGTTGGCAACACCCTTTTGGGTTTCCATCAGGTGGATAATGCGATTCTTGGCATCTGGCACAAACTCCTGGCTTTCAGAGTCCGGCAAACCGATCACATTGCGGGCAAACTCAATGGCTGCAAGCTGCATCCCCAGACAAATACCCAAAAACGGTTTTTTATTTTCCCTCAGATAGCGGATTGCTTCGATTTTTCCTTCGATACCGCGGTTGCCAAAACCACCAGGAACAATCACCCCGTCAAATTCACTGAGGGTTTCCGCCACATTGTTATGGGTGATGTTGGTGGCATCAAAATATTCCACATGCACCTTGGAGCGGCTGCTAATGCCAGCATGCATGAGGGCTTCCGAAATCGACTTGTAGGAATCAATCACATCCACGTATTTTCCCACCACCGCAACACGGCATTGGGATTCCGGATGATCGATGGCATAAGCCGTGTCTTTCCACGCCGTCAGATTCGGCTCGCGGGTCCAGATATTCAGTGAGTCCACGATGATCTGATCAAGTCCTTGTTCATGCAGCATCATGGGCACTTTATAGATGCTGTCCGCATCCTGGGCATCAATCACACAGTCGGTGCGCACGTTGCAGGACAAGGCGATCTTCTGCCGCAGCTCCTTAGGTACCGGACGATCGGCCCGACATACCAGAATATTGGGCTGAATACCGATTTGTCGCAGTTCTTTAACCGAATGTTGCGTCGGTTTGGTTTTCAACTCTTTGGCGGCGTTAATATAGGGGACCAGCGTGAGATGAATATAGAGGACATTTTCATCCCCCAGATCGTAGCGGATCTGACGAATCGCTTCCAAAAATGGCAGACCTTCGATGTCGCCCACGGTACCGCCGATTTCGATGATCGACACGTCCGCGTTCTCGGATGCCGCATAGATATTTTCTTTGATCAAGTCTGTTACATGTGGGATGACCTGCACAGTGCCTCCCAGATAGTCTCCCCGGCGTTCTTTGGATAAAACCTTGTCATAGATCTGACCGGTGGAGAAACTGTTGAGCCGTGTTAAACGAGCAGTTGTAAACCGTTCGTAATGACCGATATCCAGGTCTGTTTCGGCCCCATCGTCGGTAACGAAAACCTCCCCGTGCTGAAACGGGCTCATGGTACCTGGATCAACGTTGATATAAGGATCCACTTTGGTCAGCATCACACGTAAACCACGGGATTCCAAAAGTGCGCCGACGCTTGCGGCAATGATGCCTTTACCCAAAGAGGAGACCACCCCTCCCGTCACAAAAATATACTTAGTCCGATGGCGTTTTCTCATAATTGATTCCATCTCTCGGCGTCTCAGCAATGGGTGGAAACTGGATTTGATTACCTATGGTTGACGGGATGTAACATTACAATGAGCCATAAAAAGGGTCAAGAATGTTCCTGCTACCGGGAACTTAAAATCTGGGTATTTTGGGGTGGCTACAAAAGACCCCGGCAACTTGCTAAGATAATTGTGAGATCAAGTCCATTTGGAATTCCCAAGGTATGCCATGACACTTCAACGGCCCATTTCAGCGATTGCCCGCCGTGCTGCCCTTTGTGCAGTATTGGCAGTATTTACCGTGGTTTCAGCCAGCTGCAAGTCACGAAACAAAAAACCCCACTCACAGCTGGACACCAACGCCGCCAATTTGATTGTAGCCTCCTCGGTGGTCTTTCAGCGAAAGACCGATCGCGTCAGCGGGACCCTGAAATTCAAGACAAAAGTACCAATTCTTTGCCAAATTCAATACTGGACCAAAGATGAATCGACCCCACCGGACGAAGGAGCACCGCTTTCGAGGCCCTGCTCCCACACTCAGGCGCAAACCGACGTGGAAGAAACCCTGACGGAGCTGCAAATCAACGGCACCTACGTGTTTAAAGTCCTGCTATGGATGCCCCAGTTAGGCAAGGGAGCCATGAAATATTTTACGATTCACGAAGACGGTGGTGATGACAATCGAGTCACCAACGAAATGCTGGTGGCCAAGACCCTGTTACCGCAAAACACCACAGAGATACTTCACTATAAATTCCCAACCACGACCAATGTGCTCAATATTAAAAAATCAGTTGAAATTACCTCTGGATGCCAGGAAAAACCACCTGCTTCCCTGGAAACTTATAGTCAGGCCCAGGATTCAAACTACTTGGAATCCCTGTCGCTACGTGGGTTTGCCAGCGCCACCGCTGCACCACATCCCTCTTATCCGGGACGGATGATGGCGTTTTACGAATTTCTTGAGCGAGATCAAATCTGGGAGTGGGACTTCAAGTGGAAAAATTCCCCCTTCTATTTTGCTACCAAGGCACCTCCCTATCTCGACAGCATCTCCATGACTTCTGGCACAGCCGAACCGGTGCGCCTTCGTAACAAGGGACTGGCAACTCAGGTCACCACTCACCCGGTGGGTAGGGATACCTTGAAGTGGGAGTGGGTTGGCAAAAACGCCTCCAATCTCAGTTATTTGAACATAATAATTGCCGAGAAATCCGGCGAGCCAAAGCTGTTTTGTTCTTTTGATGGGCGAACCGGCAAAGCAGAAATCGGCAAAGAGTGGATAGACAAGCTCCCGGCCGGTGAACTGGAAATGACGGCGGTGATGGATTCAACTCAGATTTATAGCCAGCAAAATCCAAATTTTCCCATTTGGCTCCTAAAAACCCACGACTGGCGTTTTGCCTATATTTCACTTCAGTAAAGGTGAACCAAACGTGACACATCACAAATCAACACTACATCTCATCATTGCAATGCTGTTAAGCCTTGCAGCGGGGTCACTGCATGCGGCCACCGTCGATAAGATCAACAAGAAAAAAGGTCTATTGCTGATCAACGAGGGTAAATCCTCGGGGTTAAAACCCAAAGCCAAAGTCTGCGTCTACGGCCCCGATGGCAAAAAAATCACCTGTGGGGTCATCACCAAAGTTAAAGAAGCCACCGCCACAGTTAAAGTCAGTAAAAAGAAGATCGCCAAAGTTGCCAAAGGCATGGAAGTAAAATTGACGGATGGCTCCGAAGGCGCAGAAGGAGAAGTCGCAGGGGGCGCCGCCAAACCAGGTCATAGTTATATCAAGGGTCTTTACATCTTAAGCCCAATGACCACCGCCACCTATCAAAAGGTCACTTACCAGCGCCCTGAAGCCGCCAGTGTTGACACCCTTTGGAAAGCTGCGGAAGCCTCCGGATTGTCTCTCTTTGGCGTGGGAGGCGAAGTCGGTCTCGATATGAGTGGCAAGCTGCTGGCTGCCGGCGCCAGACTCAAGCGTTACCGTGAATTCACGGCGGTGGCGGACTATGACAATGATCCCGCCAATTATGTGGAGAACAATCAGGTGGCCCAATCCTTTGGGGTGTGGCTTGATTTTTACTGGATGATCATCAATATGGGCGGATCCAAATTGGAGTTTGCCAATGGCCTCGATATCGACATGTCCACTATGGTTTTAAACGCCGCTCAACTTTCCGATGCTGGGGATGAAAACGAGATCTATAAAGCCACGTCCAAAATTACCGTAATGTCTCTGCGAAACGTTTTATCCTATAAAATGTTTTTTGACCCAATCGGTATCAATGCCGATATCAACGTTATGCTTCCCCTCGTAGCCTCTGGCGCGAGTTTTTCCGCCGATGTCAACGATAACAATACCACCAGCCTGACGGTGGATCCGGTAGAGGACCTGAAGGCCACAGTTGACCACAAGAAAGCCGGACTGGGTTTAGAATTGATTTTTGGCGCATATTTCGCGTTTTAAGGATGCGGGAAAAGGCGTTTCACGTCAAAACGCGGTATAAGAAAAGCATAGTCTTCCGGTGGTGGTTCAGACATCATCTGCGCCAAAAGAAGTTGGGCGCAGAGATCTGAAAGCTGCAATCCACTTTTGTATAAGCCTCCCAAGATATAGACTCCGCTTTCATGTCGGACTGAGTCGTCTGTAAAAGGCAAAAAACCGAGGATAGGGTTGCGATCCTGGGTACGCACCCGGACACCCCACGGAAGTTTCAGATCCACAATTTCGTCCGCTGTGATGTCCCAATGATATTCATGCTGCAAAACCTTTAAAAGATGATGCTGATCCAACGATTCTTCAGCATCATCCGGAGCTACCGTGCGATGGGATGTGGATCCCAACCGCAAAAGTCCCTTGTTGACCGCCAGGCTATATGGTCCCTTTTTTAGTACCAGGTCTGGCATGGGTTTTTTCAAACGACCCTGAAGGATACGCCCGGCCACAGAGGTCAGCGAAAGAAAAGGCAAGGGGGACTGCTTCAAAAGCTGCGGCATACCGGCCCCGCATGCCACCACGACTTGGGAATAGGCGAGATCACTCTGCTCGGTCTGCACCACAACCACTCCGTTCCGTGGGTCTGGTTTTAAACTTGTCACATTCTGGCGGTGCCATACCACGCCGTCTTTGGTCAGATGAGAAATCAGGGTTTCAAGCAAAGCAGAAACATCAAACCAGCCATCGTCCTGATAGAAAAAAGTTCCCAGCGGATGGTCTTGTGCCTGATAGTCGCCCCAGGCTGCGGGATCTCCAGCAGGAAGATGAGCCACGTGAAAGCATCCCCGCATTCGCTGGCGAAAAACCCGTTCGGCGATTTTTTGGTGCTCTTCGCGGAAAAAATAGGGCTCGCGGACCCCTAAACAATAGGGAATGCCGGGATGGTCGTTAAAAAGCCGGGGGATCACACTGCGCGTGGCATTCTCCACCTCAGCAATAAACCGAATCAGCTGCTTTTGCCCGAGAAGTTTTGCCTGAAAAAGGTCATCCTCCCCCACAAGAAGCCCTTTATTACAGACGATCCCCTGGGCGGCTCCCGAAGCATCGGCGGGAAGAAAATCAGGAGCGATGATGTCGACGGGAATCCCCCTTTGACGGGCGCGAAAAGCCAGGGTGAGCCCTGCGATGCCTTTTCCAATGATGGCGATTCTATTCATGGGGTTAGACCAGGATGTATGACAGGTAAGTCATGTAATACCGGCATCCAAAACCTGCTGAAACTGCGAGAAGACCTCCCGCCGAACCTCTTTAATGCGGGGGGAACGCCGCCCACTCACGATGCGATTGGTTAAAAAAATACCATAAGTCAGTTTCAGAGGATCGACCCAAAAAGCGGTTCCAGTGAATCCCATGTGCCCGATGGCACGACCTCCCCCAAAAAGATGCGAACTCTCGTCATCACCTGGACGCCACCCGGTTACCACGGGTTTTTGGTCGGCACCGCAGGAAAGAGTCCGGTGTCTGGCTAAAAAATCCTGTCCATCCAGGGAAAGGAGCCACGATTTTATAAAAAGCAAGACTCCCTCTCCGGTTCCAAATAGCCCCGCATGACCACAAATACCGCCTAGAGCGGCACAGTTTTCATCATGCACCTCCCCCTGCAGAAGTCGTCCACGAATAAAGCAATGCGTGGTCGGTACAAAGAGTTCCGGTTTTGTGTGTGGCAACCTCGCCGGAAATCCGAGCCAGGCCTCTGGTGGTAGTGCTGCCGAGACAAATCCGATGTGCTTGCCTAAAGCATGAAAAGCCTGATCCAGCGGTTTCTTTAAAATGGTCTCCACCAATAGGCCGAGCACCACAAAACCAATGTCGCTGTAGGTGTCATTTCCAGGAGTTCCAGCCGCAATAGGAATACGGCTAAACACGGTGTGAAAATGATTCATGCGATCGCGAAAAAATGAGGAAAGGGGCTTTTCATCCAATCGATTGATCCAGAAATTTCGCCAGGCTGGCAAACCGGATCGGTGCTGGAGCAGGGACTCAACTGTCAGATTCAGGGTGGCGGATGGCCAATGGTCAAACTTATTGCCGGTTTTTTCCAACCATTCTTGAACAGTTTCCTGCACTATGAGCCCGAGGGAGCGGACAAGCGACAACACCAGGGGGGTTGTCACCAATGCTTTGGTTAAACTGGCCAGATCAAAAATGCGCTGACCGCTCCCATAATGGAACGCTACCAAAGTCGGAGATGATGAAGAAAGCGACCCGCAGGCCGCAAAGTAGTGGGTAAAATAACCTTGCTGGAGGTAGGGGAGGAGAAACACCTCAAGGCGTTTCTCCGGGCGACTCTGGTCACTCCTTGAGGCCATCAAGTTTTTCTTTCAGCACCTTGTTCACCAAGGCTGGGTTGAATTTGCCATCGGAAAGTTTCATGACCTGGCCCACAAAATATCCCATCAGCTTATCGCGTCCAGACAGGAGCTGCGCCAGCTGATCCGGATTTTCCGCAATAACTTTTGTGACGGTGTCCTCAATGAGTTTATTATCGCTGACCTGCAATAACCCCTTGGCTTCCACGATTTCCTGTGGGGTACCGCCTTTTTCCACCATTTCTTCAAACACCACTTTGGCAATCTTGCCAGAAATGGTGTCATTGCCGATCAGCATCAAAAGCTGCGCCAGGTGATCCGCGGTAACCGGGGGCTGACTCAAGTTCCAATCGCGAGCGTTAACTTCCCGCAGAAACTCACTCAATACCCAGTTGGCCACAATTTTGTGGGTCACTGCGCCATTCACCTTCTGCACCACGTCTTCAAAAAACTGCGCCAGCTCTTTTTCTGACGTCAGCACGCGGGCATCATAGTCGTTAAGACCAAATTGGTTTTTAAACCTTTCGGCCATCTTTTCCGGTAGTTCTGGCAGGTGCTGGAGGACCCGTTCAATCCGTTCGGATGAAATCAGCAGAGGCCGCAGATCGGGCTCCGGAAAATACCGATAATCGTGGCTTTCTTCCTTGGAACGCATGGGACTTGTTTTGCCGGAAGCGGCGTCAAACTGCAGAGTCTGTTGCATCACTTTGCCACCATTATCGACAACGTCCGCCTGCCGCGTGATTTCGTAGGTGATAGCCCGTTCAATATTTTTGAAGGAGTTGAGGTTTTTGATTTCCGTTCGCGTGCCAAACTCCTGAGCTCCGCGGGGGCGGATCGATACGTTGGCATCACAGCGAAACGAACCTTCTTCGAGGTTACCATCACAGATTTCAAGATGGCGTACCAGGGACCGCAATTTTTTTAGATATTCCGCTGCTTCAGCTGGATGGCGAATATCCGGAGCGGAGACAATTTCAATCAGGGGAATGCCCGCGCGATTCAAATCCACGTAACTGGACTTGTCACCATGCACGTTTTTGCCGGCATCTTCTTCCATGTGCGCGCGAAAAATACCGATTTCCTTGCCAGAGCTGAGCACCATCTTGCCGTTGGTGCAGTATGGCAGATCGTATTGGGTGATCTGATAACCCTTCGGCAGGTCCGGGTAAAAATACTGCTTGCGGGAAAATACGCTGGTGTTTTGGACTTTCCCATCGATGGCCAAAGCCAGGCGGATGGCGAAATTGACCGCTTCCTCATTGAGCACCGGCAATACCCCTGGATGCCCAAGGCACACAGGACAGGTATTGTGGTTTGGTAGAGCACCAAATTCCGTGGAACAACCACAAAAAAGCTTGCTTCTGGTCTTCAGCTGGCAATGAACTTCCAGACCGATAACCGGCTCATAACGCGCAAATATTGAATCAGCAGCCGGGTTGCCGCTGCTCATACCACCTTGTGGATTGCTCATAGCAAAATGCACCTTTAAATAGGGATTCATCATCAAATTTCGCGGCCATCAGCTGCAGTCCGATCGGCAAACCTTTTTGATCAAATCCACAAGGGATGGAGATGGCCGGAATACCCGCAAGGTTAACGCCGATAGTATAAATATCGTTGAGATACATCGACAGCGGGTCTCCAACCTTTTGTCCGATTTTAAAAGCCGTGGTGGGGGCCGTTGGACTCAACAACACGTCCACATGCCCGAAGGCTTTTACAAAATCATTGGTGATCATCTGCCGGGCTCGGGTCGCCTTATGATAGTAGGCGTCATAATAACCAGACGACAACGTAAAGGCCCCTAGCATAATCCGTTGTTTCACTTCCCGCCCAAAGCCTTCGCTGCGAGAGGTAACATATAAATCCTCCAGCGAGTATTTGCCAGGATCAGAGAATGACCGCAGTCCGTAGCGGACGCCATCATAACGGGACAGGTTGGATGAAGCCTCCGCCGTGGCGATGATGTAATAGGTGGCAATGGAATAACGAATATTAGGCAGACTGGCCTCTTTGATTTCCGCCCCAAGGGATGCTAGTTGCTCGATGGCTTTTTTCACGCTACCCAGTACTTCACCATCCAGGCCTTCCTGAAAACATTCTTTGACAACGCCGACACGCAGGCCTGCCAACGGCTTACTTTCATTGCGGGCTTCGATGTTTTTTAACATGGTTGCCAAATTGGGACTGCGGGGATGCTCGCTGGTGGAGTCCCGTGGATCCTGACCTTTGATCACATCGTAAACCAAAGCCGTATCCCGCACCGTCCGGCAGATGGGGCCAATCTGGTCCAGCGATGAACCAAACGCCACCAATCCATAACGGCTTACAGTGCCATAAGTCGGCTTAAACCCCACCACACCGCAAAAACTGGCTGGCTGGCGGACGGAGCCCCCCGTATCAGATCCCAGCGCCACCGGGGCCATGGCTGCACCGACAGCTGCTGCAGATCCGCCCGACGATCCCCCGGGTACATAGTCCGTATTCCAGGGATTCTTAACAGTACCAAAGGCTGAGTTTTCGTTGGAACTGCCCATGGCGAATTCATCGAGATTGGCTTTCCCAAAAAAAACTGCTCCGGCCTGATCCAGTTTTTCGATAACGGTGGCGTTATAGACCGGATGATGACCCGTCAGAATTTTTGAGGCGCAGGTGAGGGGTTGGCCCTCCACGCATATGTTGTCTTTGATCACCACCGGAACACCGGCCAGAGGAAGGGTTTGTCCGTTTTTTCGGGCAAGTTCGATACGTTTGGCTTGCGCTGCGGCGTGTTCGGCCACCCGTTCCTCGGCCCAATAGAGGTGCGTATTTAGTTTTTTGGATAAAGTGCTGGTTCGCTGCGTGTATGCTCCGATGATGTCGGCCACAGCCGTCCTGCCCGCATTGACATCGTCCGCGATTTCATGCGCCTGCTTTTTAAAAAAATCCAAGGGATACCTCGTCCAGAGTCTGTGCTTTATTCGATGATTTTAGGCACCTGAAATGCGGTGCCGATTTTTTGTGGTGCTCCGCGCAACAGCTGCTCAATCGGTGCCGACGTCATTTTTTCATCCGGACGCTCGGGGGTTGAGTCCCCCAGCGTATCGCCCCGCCACTCCTGACCCAAATCATCCTTCATGGTTTCGATTTCATGAACATAGTTAATAATTTTAGTTAATTGTGTCTGATAAAAAACAACTTCTTCATCCGTTAGACGCAGTTTAACCAACTGCGCGACGTTTTTGACGATTTCCGGGGTAATTTCTATTTTCATTCGATTTCTTCACCTTCAATGCGGGCGATCTTCGCCACACTGACTATCTTTTCGCCTTCATCGACCGACATTAAACGCACCCCTTGCGTCACACGTCCGATCAAACCAAGCTCTGCCACAGAGCAGCGCATCACCTTGCCAGAGGTGGTCATAACCATCAGATGATCATCATCACCCACCTGCATAATGCCCACGACCGGACCATTACGATCACTGACTTTGATGGTGTAGATGCCTTTACCACCGCGGGTTTGTACACGGTATTCTTCGATCGGAGAACGTTTGCCATAACCATTTTCACACACCGAGAGAATGGAGTTGGTGCCCTTAAGCACTTCAAAACCAATCACCCGATCAGCATCTTCAGAGAATCGAATGCCGGTAACACCACGGGATTGACGACCCATCGGACGGATTTCATCTTCCTGAAAGCGGATCGCCTTACCAAGTTTGGTGGCGATGATCAGCTCGTCCTTGCCGCCTGTGAGGGCACAGGAAATCAGCGAATCACCATCATCCAGTTTAAGTCCGATGATACCGGTCGAACGCAGGTTGGCATAAGCCATAAGGTCGGTCTTTTTCACATACCCGTTCTCCGTGACCGACACCACATACATGCCGTCCTTGAATTCCTTGACCGGCAGCACCGATACCACCCGTTCGTTTTCCGACAACTTCAGCAGGTTGGCAAAATGTTTGCCGCGACCAGCAAGTTCTGCTTCTGGAATCTGGTAGACCTTCATGTCATAGACGCGGCCCATATTGGTAAAACACAGCAGCGACTGGTGATTACTGGTGGAAAAGATATCTTTGACGATATCTTCTTCTTTGGTTTTCATACCGGCGCGACCTTTACCACCGCGGCGTTGGGCCCGAATTTCAGCAATTGGGGTCCGCTTCACATAACCGGCATGGGAAACCGCGACTATCACTTCCTCGTCTGCAACTAGACTTTCCATGGTGAACTCATCGGCACCCGACATAACGATTTCGGTTTTACGCTCGTCCCCAAAGTTTTCTCTGAGGTCTTTGATTTCGCTCTTTATGATGTCAATAACCCGCTGCGGCGTTTCAAGGATGTTTTTCAGATCAGCAATCACCGCCAGAATCTCCTGGTATTCGGCAATAATCTTATCCCGCTCCAGGCCGGTCAATCGGGACAAGCGCATCTCGAGGATCGCCTTAGCCTGTATTTCCGAAAGGCTAAAACGAACCATCAACTCGCTCTGGGCTGTTGGGGAATCCTTGGCGGCGCGGATCAATGCCACGACTTCGTCGATATTTTCTACCGCTACTTTCAAACCTTCCAGGATATGGGCCCGCTCCTCCGCCCGACGGAGTTCATAGGCGGTTTTCCGGATGATGACTTCCTTGCGGTGATAATAAAACTGCTCAAGGACGTCTTTGATATTAAGGATTTTCGGTGTGCCATTGACCAACGCCACCACGTTCACCCCAAACGTGGACTGCATCGGGGTCAACTTGTAGAGATTATTGAGAATAACATCCGGGATTTCGCTACGTTTCAAATCGATGACCACGCGGATGTCTTCCTGCGCCGACTCATCGCGGATATCAGATATACCTTCAATTTTTTTATCCCGCACAAGTTCCGCGATTTTTTCGATCAATTTTGCTTTGTTGACCTGATAAGGCAACTCGGTGATGACGATACGCTGCCGTTGTCCCTTGGTGTCATCCTCCACCACAGCGCGAGCACGCATGGTTATCGATCCACGTCCGGTTTTAAAGGCTTGCACGATCCCCGCCATGCCGTAAATCAGACCTGCGGTTGGGAAGTCGGGGCCTTTGATATACTCCATCAACCCTTCGATGGTAATGGATGGGTTGTCGATCAAGGCCTCCAGGGCGTTGATCGTTTCAGTCATATTATGAGGAGGGATATTGGTGGCCATGCCAACAGCGATGCCGCTGGCCCCATTCACAAGCAGGGTCGGAAACTTGGTGGGCAATACCAGTGGCTCAAGTTCTTTGTTGTCGTAGTTCGGGCCGAAGTCGACCGTTTCTTTATCAATGTCAGTCAACAGCTGATCGGAGAGGCTGCGCAGACGAACCTCTGTATAACGCATAGCCGCTGCGGAATCGCCGTCAATGGAGCCGAAGTTGCCCTGGCCATCCACCAGTGGGTACCGCATCGAAAAATTCTGCGCCATACGCACCAGCGCATCATAAACCGCGGAATCCCCATGCGGGTGAAACCGACCGATAACATCGCCGACAATACGAGCGGATTTCAGGTAGGGGCGGTTATGGAAGTTTTTCAACTGGTACATGGCGTAAAGAATACGGCGATGCACCGGCTTTAAACCATCCCGCACATCTGGAAGCGCGCGGGAAACAATCACACTCATAGAATAATCGAGAAACGAACTTTTCAACTCGTCTTGAATATTGATCGGCAGGACATTGCTTTTATGATCCATGTTTGGCTCTCTTTTAAATATCGAGGTTTTTGACGTTCAAAGCATTCAGTTGGATAAAATCCCGGCGGGGTTCGACGTCGTCTCCCATCAGGGTGGAGAACAACTGATCCGCTTCAATCGCATCGTCGATTTCCACCTGCAACAGAGTGCGGCGGGTTTCGTCCATGGTTGTTTCCGCCAGCTGATCCGGGTTCATTTCACCCAAACCTTTGTAACGCTGCACGTAAGCACCTTTGCGTCCTTCCTGAATAATCACCTCTTTGAGGTCGTTCATATTATCAAGCCGACCAGTTGCAGACCCGGATCCATCATCCCCCGCGCTTTCTTCGGATTCATCCACGGCTTTTTTGCGACCCGTGGATTCATAGGAGAAGGGCGCCATGGCAATCTCGTCCATCTGGGTTTTGATGCGGCGAAGTTCAGTTAATTCTCCACTTTTGATGAGATCCATGTCCACAACCGATGTTTTCGGTACGTCTTTGATTCGCGAATCAAAAATGATTTTATAGCGGCTATACTCCTGATCAAAAACTACCTGCCCATGGATTACACCACGGTTCTCCGCGATCTGTTGTCCCACCAATTCGCAAATTCTGTCTTTAAGGCCATTGACCGCAGACTCGTCAGCAAAAATATCTTCGCCAATCTCCGTATGATTGACGAGATACTCGATAACTTCTTTAACGCGACGCCGGGAGGTCATATCCAGCAGCTGATTATAACGGGAAAGTTTGGTGATCAGGCCCTTCACAGTTACGCGATCGAGGGTATTACCTTTAGCGTCTTTGATGGTTAGGTTATTCATCCCGGTATCACTCAGGAATTCCGTCAGCTCCTTATCGTCCTTGAGGTACCTCTCCAGTTTGCCTTTTTTGTATTTAAACAGAGGCGGCTGCGCAATGTAGAGGTACCCCCTCTCGATAATCTGCGGCATTTGGCGGAAGAAAAAGGTCAGCAAAAGGGTGCGGATGTGAGCGCCGTCCACGTCCGCGTCGGTCATCAAAATGATTTTGTGATAACGCAGTTTCGTCACATCAAATTCGTCTTTGCCGATGCCGGTCCCCAGAGCTTTAATCAACAACTTGATCTCTTGGGAGGACAGCATTTTGTCAAAACGGGCTTTTTCGACATTTAAAATTTTACCGCGCAAAGGCAATACCGCTTGGTACTTACGCTCACGGGCCTGCTTGGCGGAGCCGCCGGCAGAGTCACCTTCCACTAGGAACAGTTCACACTGGGCCGGATCATTGGATTGGCAATCCGCCATCTTGCCAGGCAACCCCGCAAAATCGAGTGCCCCCTTGCGACGGGTTAATTCGCGGGCTTTTTTAGCCGCCACCCGGGCGCGGGCCGCGTCGATGATTTTCTGAACCACCCGTTTAACGATTTCAGGATTCTCGTTGAAGTAGTCGGTTAGTTTTTCTCCCACCACGGATTCAATCCAGGGCCGCACTTCTGCATTCCCCAGTTTTGTTTTGGTTTGCCCTTGAAACTCCGGATTTTTGATACGGACCGCGATAATACCCACGAGACCCTCACGGATATCATCCCCGGTGATGCCTTCTTTGAAGGTTTTCAGCATTCCGGTGCTCTCCGCAAAGCCATTCACCACGCGGGTCAGAGCCGCTTTTAATCCGGTCAGATGAGAACCGCCTTCCACCGTGTTGATATTGTTGACGTAGGAAAAAATACTTTCGTTATAAGCGTCGGTCCATTGTAGAACCACTTCCATTTGAGCCTGCACCACATCGCCTTCGCTTTTGGTTTCCGCCTGAAGAAACAGCGGCTGGGGATGCAGGGGCACGCGCCCACGGGCTAAAAATTCGCAGAATGAAACCAATCCGCCCTCATAAAAGAACTCACCGGTTTGATCCGATCGTTCATCCGATAGGGTGATTTTCACCCCCTTATTCAGGAAGGCTAACTCCTTCAGGCGTTTGGAAAGAATATCAAACGAAAAATTCGTATCACTGAAGATGTTGACGTCTGGTTTGAAGCGGGTGAACGTACCGCGGCTATCAGTGGTTCCAATCACATCAAGCGGGCCATCCGGCACACCAATTTTGTAGCTTTGCTTGTAAACCTTGCCGTCTTTGCGGACTTCCACAAAACACCATTCGGATAGGGCATTCACTACCGATGCCCCCACACCATGAAGACCGCCGGAAAAAGCAAAGGCTTTGTCGTCAAACTTACCGCCGGCGTGGAGGACGGTCATCACCACTTCCAGGGCTGATTTTTTTTCCTTGGGATGCATGCTGACCGGAATACCGCGTCCATTATCCCGCACTCCGACGGAGCCATCCATATAGATGCGGATATCGATGTGATCACAATGACCACCCATGGCTTCATCGATGGAGTTGTCGACGATTTCATAGACGAGATGATGAAGGCCCTCGGTAGATGTGGATCCAATGTACATACCGGGTCTTTTGCGCACGGCTTCCAATCCTTCCAATACCTGGATATTGTCGGCCGTATACTCACCAGCAGCTGTCACATCGTGGGGTGGGGGAGTTGGAATATTTGTCACGCTCGGTAACCCTTCTCGTGCGAGGTTAATTTCTGTCATGGCCAATCCTTCCTTTAAATGAGAGATCAACTTTCACGGATCGGGACCAGCACATGCATGGAGTGGCAGTCCATTGGTTCACTCTGGGGTATCAACACTACCGGATCATCCTCGGAACGGAAATTGATGCTGACTTCGTCGCTGGCGATGGTGGAAAAAGCATCCGTCAGGAACTTGCCGTTGATGGCCAAATCCTTTGGTCCGCTTTTGTAGTCGCTGATTGGTAAACTTTCATGTCCCTCCGAGCTCCCCAGTGTGCGAGATCGCAGCGTCAACGCAGAGTTAGTAAAACAAAGATGCAAGGCTTTGGACTTGTCAGAGGCCAGCAAAACCCTCTTCGCCACACTTTGGATGTATGGCCGGGAGACCTTGACATGAGATAGGTTAGCGGTGGGTAGCACACCCTGGTAATTGGGGTATTTGACTGTCGAAAGCCGGACGAATATCTGATAGTTGGGTGCCATGGCCAACAGCGTGCTCTTGTCGTCGGAGATGGCAATCCGCATGGAAACAAACCCTTCAGCGCACAGACGCAGCAACTCGTTCAACGCCCTTTTGGTAAGACAGACCCCCTCTTCCAAAAAGGCTTTGGGCATGTCCACACCAACCTCAGAATAGGATAGACGGTATCCATCGGTTCCCACCAAACGCAGCTTCCCTTTGTCTGTTTTATGAAAATAACCAACATTGCCGTAATTGCGCGGCGATTCATTGGCCACACAAAACAGAACCTGGTTAATGGTATAGGCCAATTTATCGCATGGCAAGTCGGCGTAATTTTCGCCAGTGATAGCCGGAGCGTCCTTCCATGCACCGTCTTCGATAATCGGCAGCTTCATGACAAACTCGTCCTGTGCTCCAGCGGTAATGACCAAAAAGGAACCTGCTGTTTCCAATTTAATCACCCCTTCGGGAAGCTCTCGCACGACATCGGAAAACAGGCGGGCAGGAACCGTGACATTTCCTGCGTCCTGAACCACTCCCTCAAGGGCGCTATAGATCACCAGAACACGATCAGCCACCGACAGGTGAAACTGGTTATTCTCGGCTTTCAAGGCCAACTGAGCTTGCGAGCGATCGGAAATTGCGCCTTGTGTTCTCGCTGTGGCCAGATTCAGATCTTTTTTCTCAACCGTAACTTTCATGGCGCCCCCTCATATTAAATTTGAAAGAGGTTATTAGAGAGATAAAAGTAGTCGTAATAAAGCCGACCATTTTTCGGGGATAAATCAGATAAACAGATGAAATAAAAGGTAAAAACAATGTTTTTTGAAGTAAAAAAACTGGGGATAAAGCATGGTTGATGACCGGGATAATCCGGGGGATAAGTTTTACCCCCAAAATTTCTCCCCCACCTATCCCCGACTTTTTCAAACCCTTTTCCATGTCTTTTCCACAGGTAACGAGCAAAGTTATCCCCAGACCCATCAGGATTGCTGATCCAATTTTCGCTCAAGCGATTCTAGATTTGCTTTTAAATCCAAATCTTTAGGTCGATCTGTTTTGATTTTAGACACAGCGTGCATCACGGTGGTGTGATCCTTGCCGCCAAATTTTTCACCAATTTCTGGAAACGAAGCTTTGGTCCGTTCGCGGGAAAGGTACATGGCGATCTGCCGCGGTACTGAAAAGGCTCTCTGCCTTTTTTTTGACTTGAGGTCCGCGATACGGATTTTGAAATGATCGGCTACTACTTTTTGAATGGTATCAATGGTGAGAAAACGTGTTGGTTCACCCATGACGTTCTGCAGTATTTCAGCGGCGAGTTCCACATTGATGGGGCGTCCCTGCAGGGTCCCCCAAGCCAACAGGCGATGGAGATGAC
>JAKQGS010000047.1 GCA_029556045.1 Pseudomonadota bacterium
TGGCCCGCGGTAAAAAGGGAATGCGACGTTTATAGAGGGCATGGGCCAGGCGATGAAGGACCATGGCTTTGACGCCGGGGTAAAGAAAAATGATCTCCCAATAACTGGTGGTAGCGGGATCATACTGACGATACCGACGCACCATATAGATGAAATCATCAACCCACCATTTAAATGCGCGGATCATGGTTTTGTCCCGTCGGCTATGAACTTGTTGACAAATGCCACCACTCCCGGCTGATGGAGGGCCTGCACGTACTCCTCCTTGAACTGGTGTACGGCATCGGTGGAACCCAAAACGCCCTCATAGTACTTGTGGGCACTGTCGATTTTGCTGGCTCCCATGACCGCCTCTGTTTGTAAGAGTTCACCTTGAAAGCCCAAGGTTTCCACCCGCCAGCGAGTTTGCCGAAAACCGCCCGCATGCAGGAGTGCCGGTAGCTTGCGCCCCATGCGCAGATCCACGGTGCCCTCTTTTTCTAATTTATTGAGGGCCCAGTCCAAAAACGGCGTGCGGGGCCAGATATTGTAAAAAAGCCCATCGATGTCGATCAGACGGAGCAATCCACCGGAGGTCAAACGGTCGTAGCTGGAGCGGACAAACTGCACTTGATCAGTGGGGGACAGGTGCTGCAGGACATATCGGCTGTAGATCAGGTGCAGGGGGCCGGTGTCGGTTCTGGGGGTGATGATATTGTCTTTGACCAAATGCAGGTTGGTCACCTTTTGTGCAGACTGCCGGGCTTTTGCCAGCGTGGTATCCGCCATATCCATTCCGAAGCCCACGGAGCGGGGATATTTATTGGCCAGGTATCGCGCCAGGATGCCGGAACCGCAACCGGCATCCATGAATCGTTGTTCCGGTTGCAGGACTATGTCCCCCAAATCCCGTTCAGGCTGAGTGAAGTCCAGTTGGGATTGATGCTCCAGCCTCTCGAATTCATCGGGGCTCTGGAGAATATACTCCCGTTCCGGTTCACGGAGTTGGCGTGGCTGATTCATGCCGGTTACCCCACAATGAGTGTTTGTTATGAATGCGTATATGATATAACTAAGCCGATAATTATGGCAATCATAAATGCTATTTTCGACAGAGGGGCCCCTGTACCCCGGCTGCAGGACAAGGATTGCTTTGGAACATAGAAATCGGACACTAGAGCCACACCACTTTGCAGGGGGCTGTGAAAAAGATACCGCATCGGATCGCCGTTCCAGGCCCGATTAGGGCGGCGACGGCTTTTTGATAAAGGTCCAGCTGGCGGTGATAACCGTGCTGGCGAATCAACGCCTCATGAAAGGGGCGCTCATCCAGGCGAACCCCGTCCATCCATCCCACCGTCTTGTAGTCGATCACCCAGATTTCATGGTCGGGGCGATGGATCACCAGATCGATGCTGCCGCGCACCAAAGTCTGTTCAGTGCGATGAACAAAGGGTAGCTCTGCATCGAGAGAGACGGCATGCTCCCGCAGGCTTTGCCAGGCGGCACTGACTAAGGCTCGAGCCAAATGCTCCTGTGCTTGGGCTCCGAATTTCTGTCCTATCGGGGAATGAGCCTCGGCACCCAAAAGGTTGCTCCACACCACCGCACCATCAAAGTCTTCCCCTTTGATGGCGGCTTCAAGACCGCGGTGAACGTAAGTGCCAAAGGCGACGGCTATGATGCCAGGGGCCCGGGATTGCTGATCCGTGCCATCTACGTCGGGTGCGTGGAGCAGTCGGTGCGGTGCCAGCGTATAGAGTTCGGCGGGTTTTTGGGGAACAGGGTGCATGATGGGTAAGGTCTTGCGGCAGTTGTGCCAAAAACCCTGGGTCTTTGTGAGGAAAGTCGCGGCCGCTTGGTCCACCCCGCCGCGGCGACGCACCCGCAGGAGATGGCCGTCAGCGGTTTCTTCCGCAAATCCTGCATCGCCAGCGGTTTGCCAAAGATAGGACAGATAGTTGTTGGCACCCTTGCCCCGCGAAGGTTCCCGCCCGGTGATCAGGAGGTGGTGTTTGGCGCGGGTCAGGGCCA
>JAKQGS010000050.1 GCA_029556045.1 Pseudomonadota bacterium
TTCGTTTTTTTCAAGCCTTAATGCAGGATAACCAGAGGGTGTGCCTGGTGCTGGATGATATTCAGTGGGCGGACGATCACGAAAAACGCCTGATCCAGGAACTTCTGAATCATGCCGTTATGCACGACGTGTCCGTTATCCTGGTGCAACGAACGGGAAACCAGGGGGAATCTACTGGGATAGACCCGCGCTGTCTCACGATGGTGGAAATCGACTACCTGGATACCGCTGTCATACAAGATCTGCTGCGGTGGAGTGTCAGTATGCCGCCGGAGGAAATGGCGGCATTGGCCGCATATACCGGCACGATCACGGGCGGCAATATTTTTTACAATCGCCGCTTGTGGGATCAGCTATTTGCTCAGAATCAACTGAGACAGGATGCGACCACGAACACATGGCATTGGTTGATGAGCGGATCCCCGTCCTCACAGGATGTTGGTCTGGAAGCCTTGCTGGTAGGAAGTTTTGGAGATACGCCGCAGATAACCCGCAGGATGCTGACGGTGATTTCTTGTTACGGCCGCAGCATGAGTATGGAGGTATTGAAGGGGATTTTTCGTAAAACCCGCGCCGATGTTGAGGAGGCCATTCAGCCGGCGTTATCCCGTGGTCTGGTGACGTATGACGGGGAAAACGTGACGTTCTTTCACGATAAAATCCAGCAATCGATCTTTCAACTGCAACAGATGCAGGATCGCAGCTGTACCCACCACCTGATCGCCGAGGGATTGATCCGCCTTTATGGATCAACCCGCCGCAACCCGCATATTATGGTGGCAACGGATCAGATGAATGAGGCTCTCCGTGCCTGTGAAAGCTCTTTTGGCAACGAGCGGGTCATTCAACTGAACAGTGAAGCGGCTGCGGCAGCCCGTGCCATCAATGCCTACGACCAGAGCTTGCATTACAGTAAAAGAGCGCTGGTTGCCGCAGCTGGCCTGCCGACTCCATTGGATCAGGGTCGGATGTTGCATCTTCTTTTGGGCAAGGGCCGGGCTCTCTACCTGACGGGGGACTTTGGACGGGCACAACCGATAGCAAACGAGTGTTTGGCTTTGGCAGTGACCCCTGAAGAGATGCAACAGGCCTTTGCTCTGGTCAAGGACTTGGCGGTGACCACCCAAGAAGGTGTTTCAGCCGCGGTGACAATAGGCCTGCAAATCTTACAGACGCTAGGGGTCATTCCCAAAGGATTTTCGTCGGCGATGCAGCAGCCGATGTCCGCGGCACTGGATCGGGAGATTGAAGCAGCATTAACGCAGAGGGACTTTTCTCGCCTGTCCCATCCCCTGATCCAGCCCGATGACAGTGATGATGGCGGACCCATCTTGCGTTTGATCATGGATTTGGCAGAAGCTGCCTATTATGACGAGCAGTTCTCACTGATGACGCTTTTGACCAGTCTGTCTGCACGGCAGGCTTTATCGCAAGCTCCTGCGCCGGAATCGGCCACTGCTTTTGCGGCATATGCGAGCTTGATGGTGGAGCGGGAGTTGTATGAGCAGGCGCGGATATTTGGTGAGTTGGCTCTGACGATTGCGGATGCAGCGGAGGAGTCCCTTTATTACCCGCGCATCATCAACTTTGTTTGCAATTTTTCGTACTATCGCTTTCATACTTTCCGCTCATGCAGTGAACTCTATGAAAAAAGTGCCGCCGCAGGGCGTCGTTTCGGCGATCACCTTTTTGGTCTTTGGGCAGCGTATTTTCACGGCTGGACGCAACTATTAGCGGGCGACTCCCTGGAGGATGTCATGGCAACGGCCCGCCGCTGGCAGCCTTTTGTTGTTCAAACTCGCGACCGGAAAATGATTCGAAGCCATCAATTGTTCATGCTTCATGTGTGCCGGTTGCAGGGTTCCTCATTGGCGCAGGACGGATCGGACGCGGTGGATTTTAACAGCGCCTGGCACGAGTTGGAACAGGGTGGATTTATCCAGGGGGTGATCTGGAGTGTGACCCTGGCGGCGCAAGAGGCCTGCCTACGGGGAGACTATCGTTCCGCTTATGCACTGACATCCCGGTGGCGGCCACGACTGGTGCGGGAGCAAGTCATGTTTCCCCATGCGGAATTCATGTTTTGGCATAGTCTGGGGTTAGCCCAAATGCTGCAAGAGGATTCCCGCATGGTCTCCCGCCAGGGTCAAAACGAATTAGAGGAGGTGGTTGACACATTCGCCATCTGGGCCGGGCATGGCCCTGATAATTTCAAGGTTCCCCACCTGCTACTTCTGGCCAAAAAGCATCATCTGGAGGGGGACTATTGGCGAAGTTTGAAAGCCTTGCAACAGGCTTTTCAATTGGCCATATCCACCGATAATCTTCGTCATCGGGCGGTGGCGTCCACCCTTTATACGCGGTTTTGTCAGGAGCATGATTTGGGTGCCGACATGCTTCAGAGTCGGCAGTCACTGCGGAGTGCGATGGCCGCATGGGGGGCTTACGGACTGCTTCCTGACCAAACCACAATCGACGAGAGTATCAGCCACGCGGATGGCGGTGGTCAGGAAGACACTGTCGTTGACAAGGCAGTTGGTGCGGACATGTCTTTGGCTCTGCAGGCGGTGCAACCCTTTACATCATTGGAACACATCGAGCAAGTGGCCTGCGATCTTATGCAAAAAATCGGGATTACCACCGGATCAGATCAGGCGCTGCTGGTTATGCAAAATCATGACGGATCAATACTCCACGCCTGCCGTTATGAAACCGGCAATACCTGTGCAACCCTGGCGATTCCTCAGGTAACCGAATTATTACCCCTTGCCGCCATGCATTACCTGACGCCACCGGATGGCCTGGTGGTGGTGGATGATGTGGAACGCTGGGAACATCATCTCTGTCGATTTCATTTTAGTGGTCGTGGCGTGCGTTCATGTGCCTGGCTTTTTCTGGCGGACGAATACATGCGGGCCACCCTGGTTTTGGAGAACAAGCGCCTCACTGGTTCCTTCAACAACCAGCCCTACTGGGACCTATGGCGGTTGGTGGTCAAACAGCTGGCGGTAGCCTGCGATACGGTGCAGCTCTATGACGACTTCCGGGAGGAGATTGAACGGCACCGGCGCACCGCACGCGATTTGGAGTTGAGTGAGTTTCGCTTTCGACGCAGCCAGTACCATGCGGGCATTGGTACCTGGGATTGGGATATTGTGTCCGGGGGACTCTATTGGAGTGAATCGATCGCGCCGCTGTTTGGCTACGATGAAGGGGTTTTAGAAACCAGTTATCAAAACTTTATCAATGCTGTGCATCCGGAAGACCGGGCCAAGGTGGAGGCTGAAATCGCCAAATGCGTGGCCGGCGGTGACTATTACGTGGAACATCGGGTGGTGTGGCCCGATGGATCGGTGAAATGGGTGGAAGAGGCTGGAGATGTTCTGCGCAGCGAAGACGGCACCCCTTTGCGCATGCTGGGTGTGGTGCGGGATATCACCGATCGCAAACGGGGAGAAATAGAACGGATTCATCTCAATGCCCAGCTGCAGCAGGCGCAAAAAATGGAGGCGGTGGGGCAATTGACGGCGGGAGTCGCCCATGAGTTCAATAATATTCTGGCGATCATCAACGTAGTGACCACCAAGGTTCGCCGACGGCTCCACCTCAAGACGGCGGACGAGCAAGGCGATGCGCGGCCGACTGCAGTGGCACCCGATGTCAGCGTTGAAATCGACCACATCGAGCAGGCCTCCCAGCGGGCCCGTGACCTGATTGTCAAAATGCTGACCTTTGGCAGGGCCAAACCTTCGGATCTGACCCCAATGCCACTGAATCACGCGGTGTCCGAAGGATTTCGCATGCTGCGTTCGGTGCTGCCATCCTCCATTGAAATGGAATTCCATGAGGACGATTTGTATAGTGTGATGGGAGACGCCAACCAGATTGAACAGATGCTGATGAATCTCGCGATCAATTCCCGTGATGCCATGAAAGGCAAAGGCCGTTTTAATGTGCGAATTCTGGAGCCGCAGGATATGCGCGGTCTGTGTGCGTCCTGTCACACCCACTTTGCTGGACGCTTTGTGCCGCTGGTGGTGGAGGACGATGGCCCTGGGGTTAGCACCAGCGAAATGGACCGCATATTTGAACCGTTTTATACCACCAAAGAAGCGGGGCAGGGATCTGGGCTCGGTCTGTCGATGATCGATGGCATGATGCACAATCATCGGGGGCATATCCTCACCCAAGGCAGTGCTCCCGGTGCTGGGCTGAGGGTGACCCTGCTATTTCCGGTCCTTGAAAATGAAATCGCACCAGCTCCAACACAGGGGGGGGAGCGCCTCGTACCGTCCCCGGCAAAAGGACATGGAGCTAGCGGGCATATTCTGCTGGTGGATGACGAACCGGTGCTGCTGGAGGTGATGGCGGAGGAACTGGTGGACGCCGGTATTCAGGTGACCCCCTGTGTGGCCAGCGACGAGGCTTTGTCCGTCTTTCAGCAGGACCCCCAACGCTTTCAACTGGTGATCCTGGATCAGACCATGCCGCGCATGACGGGGCTGGAGTTGGCGACCCACATCCGGCGCGTTCGACCTGAAATTCCTATTTTTCTTTTTAGTGGTTTGGTGGAGATCCTCTCGGATCAGGAAGTGCGGCAGGCGGGGATTACCCGCAGTTTCGCCAAACCTATCGATATTGAAAATGTGATTGTGGAGGCCAAAAAGTACTTTAATCTGGCCTGAGTGGGGGAGCTAATCATCCGTAAGCTCTCAGAAATACGGGTCTTACTTGATTGTCGCTGGATTTTCCCATAGAGTGTCCGGTTCCATCGGATCTCCTGAGGATTATCAGCCATGATCATTACCAACGACGTCAGTCTGTCTTTCGGACAGCGTGTCCTGTTCAAAAACGTCAACGTCAAATTTATGCCCGGCAACTGTTACGGGCTGATCGGTGCCAACGGTGCCGGAAAATCCACTTTTCTCAAAGTCCTCTCGGGACAGATCAAACCGGATTCCGGCAGCATCAACATTCCAGCGGGTTTGCGCCTGGCGGTGTTACGGCAGAACCAGTTTGAGTTTGATGAGGTGGAAGTTCTCAAAACCGTGCTGATGGGTAACCGCGAGCTGTACGATATCATCGAAGAAAAAGAACGGCTCTACGCCAAGGCGGATTTTAGTCATGAAGATGGCGAGCGAGCCTCCGAGTTGGAAGGGCGGTTTGCTGACCTTAATGGTTGGGATGCCGAGAGCCAGGCGGCCACCATGCTGGAGCAGCTGGGTGTTCCCACTGAATTGCATGGCCGCAAGATGAAGGAACTGGAAGCCGGCATCAAGGTGCGGACTCTGCTGGCGCAGGCGCTGTTTGGCAATCCCGACATTCTGTTATTGGATGAACCCACCAACAATCTCGATCTGGATACCATCTCCTGGCTGGAAGAATTTCTCTGCGAGTTTAAAAATACCGTGGTGGTGGTATCTCACGATCGCCACTTTCTGGACAAGATCGCCACCCATATTGCGGATATCGACTTTAATGAAATCCGGGTTTACACTGGTAATTACAGCTTCTGGTATGAGGCCAGCCAGTTGAATCTGCGGCAACGGCAGGATAAAAACCGCAAGGTTGAAGAGCGGGCGGCGGAATTAAAGCGGTTTGTGGAACGATTTTCCGCCAACGCCTCCAAGTCACGGCAGGCCACCTCCCGTAAAAAACTTTTGGATAAATTGAATATCGATGAAATTCTTCCCTCCACCCGCAAGTACCCCCATGTGTTTTTTCAGCAGGAGCGGGAAGCGGGCAAGGATCTCCTCAAGGTGGAAAACCTCTCCGGAGAGAGCGACGGGGTGCGGCTGTTCCGCAACTTTAATCTGGAGTTAGTGAAGGGGGAGCGGGTGGCGTTTGTGGGGCGGGACAGTATGCCGGCTTCACTTTTGTTTGAAATCTTGGCGGGGGAAAAAGCGCCGGCGGAGGGCAAGTATAACTGGGGGGTCACCACCACGGTGGCCTATTTCCCCAAAGAGCATGAGGGCTACTTCCGCGAAAACTGCAACCTGATCGAG
>JAKQGS010000054.1 GCA_029556045.1 Pseudomonadota bacterium
TGAGCAGTCAGTTTCGTCGATTGTTGTTGGCCAAGTATCTATTTCCAGCCTTTTTCCTCGCCTGGTTGGACGGCCGCTTTTTTTCCCGCATGATGGTGGCACTGGTGATATTTGCCTTTGCGCTGATCTGTGTGGTGACCGGGCAGGGGCTCTATGGGCGATTTACCTTCTTTATGTATGGCATATTGGCAATAACCTCTTTGATCGGACTGAGCTGGTTGGAAAGGGTTTGGCTGGAGAGGCGTTATTCGATCTGGAAACGGCATGGTATCGTTACGCTTTTGGCGCTTATCATTCTGGCGAATTCTCAAATCGAGGTATTGGTGGGCCAGGCATGGACTAGATCAGTGGCATTTGTCCTGTCAAAACAGACCTACGGGGCTTACTTTATCGCGAAAAAAGACAATTACCCAATGCATCGCTGGATGAACGAGCATTTGCAAAACCCCTATATCTTTTCTTTCGGTGATAATGAGTCGTTTTTTCTCAATCACCCCCTTTCAGTTCCCCACAATCATCGGGGGGCTTCGGAGGTCTATCTCGCCAAGACCTATGAGGCGATTCTTGCGGAACTTAAACGTCAGGGGTTTACCCACATCCTCTATGAAGATACAGGGGTGTTTGATCGGAATTTTATGCCGATCCTGACGGGGGATGAGCGATTTGTCCGGGACTTCGAGGAGGTTCATGCGGTCAATGGCTTCAGGTTGTGGCAATGGCGTCAGTGATCATGAAAAATATAGGTCCGATATTTTTGAAATGATGAAAGGGTGAGGCGAATGATTTTAAGGGATTTTTCAGATCATCCAATAGATAGGTAGCTATCACAATTGGGAAATAGACCAAAATCGTCGCCAAACCCTCTTAAATTGGGGGTTGTGAGTTTTTAGGTTCTAGTAAAAAAATCCGAATCTTATTTCACATCACGGTAGTTTAATCAGGAGTTATTCCAGCCGATCGTTTGAGGGTCATCCAATCCATCCCAAATACCTGATCCGCCATGGCTTGATTGTGATAACGACATAGAAGCCGCAGATTATCCGCGTCATGGCCACCGCCCCGGGCCACCGGCGTCTTATGATCAATCTCTAGCATCCGTCTCTCAGGGCAACGCTCAGCATATTGCGATACATAACAACATTGACCCCCATCCCGTAGCCACACCCGATGCTTCACCGCGGCAGGAATCGGTTTTTGCCCCGGGGCGAACGAACTCGATCGATGATCGTGCTGACGACGTTGTCCCGGGGCAGCGTCATGACCAAGGTCTTCTGCTTTGGTCGGAGTTTTTTGCGTTGTTCGTAACGAAGCCCGCTCTGCCCGACGCAAAGGGTCTTTTTTCTCGGTGATGAATTCCAGCGCCTTTAAAATTGCGTCCTTTACCCCCAAATTTTCGCCCCGGGACGATAGAATGTCTTGGACCCGTGACAACAAGGCCAATTCATCCTCATTGAACTCCAAAGTGATCGTCAGGGTCGGCTTGGCCTCCCGCACCGTTCCATCATCGTTGATGGTGGAAAGAAAAAGCGCCACCTCTCGTTTGCTTTTGCCGCGAATCCCTTCCTCGATCATCCGGGCATTGGTTTCCGTCAACTTGGG
>JAKQGS010000065.1 GCA_029556045.1 Pseudomonadota bacterium
AAGCCGCCCCTGGGACCCCTGTCATCCGGAATGCCCGCCTTGCTCTGGGTGGTGTGGCTGCCGTGCCCCTACGCCTGACCGCCGTGGAAGACTACCTGCGGGGAAAACCCTGCGAACCCGAAATTTTGGATGAGGCGGAACGTCTTTTGCAGGAGGCGATCAACCCCATCAGCGACGTGCGGGGCAGTGCCGCCTATCGCCGCGTTTTGGTCCGTAACTTCTGGCGCCAGTATCGTCATGATCTTTTGGCGGGAGGCCCAACGTCCCCATGACTCAGTCCATTCTCCCGGTATCCGATTCCACCCCTCATGAATCCGCCCGCGCTCATGTGCAGGGGCGGGCTACTTATGTTGACGATCGCCCTGCTGCTTTCCGGGAGATGGTCATTGGATTGGTCACCAGTCCCCATGCCCATGCCCGCATCAAACGGGTGGATACCCGCGCGGCGGAAAAATTGCCGGGCTTTATCCGCATATTTTCCCATACGGATGTCGCCCACAATCTCTGGGGCAGCATTTTTCAGGATCAGCCTTTCCTCGCCGTGGATGAAGTGCACTACGTGGGAGAGACCATTCTGGTGGTGGCTGCGGAATCCCCCACGTCGCTCCGCGCGATTCTGCAGGCCATCCGCATCGAGTATGAAGTGCTGCCAGCGGTGCTGTCCCTGGACGACGCGGTGGCCCGCCAATGTTGGATTGGCAATGAGCGCACCATTGAACGGGGGGATTGGGCTCACGAACTGGCGAAGGCCCCGCACCGCATTCAGGGCACCGTGCGTCTGGATGGAGCCGACCATTTTTATCTGGAAAACCAGGCGGCCATTGCTTATCCCGGCGATGATGGCAGCGTGAAGGTGCATTCCTCCACCCAACATCCCAGCGAGGTGCAGCACATGGTGGCGGAAGCCTTGGGGATTCCCTTCAAGGATGTGGTCTGTCAGGCCACCCGCCTCGGTGGCGCATTTGGTGGCAAGGAATCCCAGGCAGGTCCCTTCGCGGTGTATGCCGCTCTTGCGGCCCACCGTTGCAGCCGTCCGGCCCGTCTGGTGTTAACCAAAGACGACGATATGATCATCACCGGCAAACGCAATCCCTTCGCGGTGTCCTACACCATGGGATTCACGGATCAGGGGGACATCGTGGCCCTTGATGCCCGCCTTTATGCCGATGGCGGGGCTTACGCGGATCTCTCCACCGCCATCATGGAACGGGCCATGACCCACGTGGATAATGCCTACTATCTGCCGACAGCACGCATCCGTGGGCAGGTCTGTCGCACCAATTACCATCCGCACACCGCCTTTCGCGGTTTTGGCGGCCCCAAAGGCGTCGCCCTGATCGAGCATGCCATCGAGGCCATCGCCCATCATCGGGGACTGGATCCTTTCGCTGTTCGTTTACGCAACTGCTACGGTCCTGCTCCGCGTAATGTCACCCCTTACGGTCAGGTGGTGGAGGGGGACAAGCTGCGCCCTCTGCTGATGGATCTGGCGGAACGCTGTGATTACCGATCCCGTCGCGAAGCCATACTGCAGTCCACCATGACTTCCACGTCCCAGTGGGTGCGGGGCATCTCCCTGACACCGGTGAAGTTTGGCATCTCCTTTATCACGCGGTTTCTCAATCAGGCCAACGCACTGGTACACATTCACCAGGACGGCACCCTACAGGTGTCCACCGGTGCTGTCGAAATGGGTCAGGGCGTCCACACCCGCATTGCAGACATGCTGGCCCGTGAACTGGGCATCAGCCCGAATCATATTCGTGTGATGCCGACCCGCACCGACAAAAATGCCAACACCTCCGCGACAGCCGCCTCCAGCGGCGCTGATATGAACGGAGCCGCCGCCCTGATTGCGGTGCGGGCCATCAAGGATCGCCTGGCCGGAATGTATCTCGCCTTACGCACCGTCGCCCCCGACCATTGGCCCAGTCGTACCACGGGGCTGGGGCTTCGGGGGGATCTTGAAATGCCCAATGATGGGCGATCGTCGGTGCAGTTTGTGGATGCAACCGTCCGGGGGCCCAAGGGAGATGATCCCACCCTTTCTTTTGAAGATGTAGTGCGGGAGGCATACTACAACCGCGTGTCCCTCAGTGAGTACGGCTTTTATCAGGTACCGCATCTGGACTTTAACAAGGTGTCCGGTCAAGGGCGAGCGTTCCTGTATTACACCCAAGGGGCAGCCTGCAGCGAAGTGGCGGTGAACCGCTTCACGGGGGAAGCAAAGGTGGTGCGCACGGATATCCTGATGGATCTCGGTCGCCCAGTGAATCAGGCGTTGGACGAGGGTCAGGTGCGTGGGGCTTTTGTGCAGGGGCTGGGCTGGATGACCACCGAGCATCTGGTTTATTCCCCGCAGGGGTTGCTGCTCAGTCACTCCCCCAGCACCTATAAGATTCCCACCATTCAGGACATCCCCCGGGATTTTCGCATTGCCCTGGTAGCAGGC
>JAKQGS010000088.1 GCA_029556045.1 Pseudomonadota bacterium
CGGCCCGAACCCGGACCCTTGACCTGAACGTCGAGTTCTTTCATCCCGTGCTCCTGTGCCTTGCGACCAGCAGTTTCGGCGGTCAACTGCGCGGCATAGGGGGTGGATTTCCGCGAGCCCTTAAAGCCCATCTGCCCCGCCGAGCACCAGGAAACCGTGTTCCCTTGAGCGTCGGTGATGGTAACGATGGTGTTGTTAAAGGTCGAGTTCACATGAACCATACCGGAAATGATGTTTTTCCGTTCTTTTTTCTTACCGCGCGCGGGACCTTTGCCCTTGCCTTCGGTTTTTGCTGCTTTTGCCATTTTTTGAGTGTCCTAAAAATCTAAGGATTATTTCTTCACGATTTTCTTGCCGGCGACCGGTTTGGCCGGGCCTTTACGCGTCCGCGCGTTGGTGCTGGTGCGCTGACCGCGAACCGGCAACCCCTTACGGTGGCGCAAACCGCGATAGCACGCCATATCCATCAGGCGCTTGATATTCAGGGACACTTCCCGGCGCAGATCACCCTCAATCAGGATGCCCGATGTTTCGATTTCCTTACGGATGGCGTTCAGCTCATCCTCGGTCAGGTCGTTCATACGACGGGAAACATCGATACCGGTTGCAGCACAAATCCGTGCGGCGGTGGTGGGGCCGATACCATGAACATAGGTCAGGGCAATCGGCACACGTTTTTTGTCTGGGACGTTAACGCCAGCAATACGAGCCAAGTTTTTTCTCCTAATTTTGATTTCCAACCGACCCGTAAAGCCGGCCCGCCGTTAGCGGACTCACACAGCGCCGGGTCGTATACCACCAAAATCCTCAAATAAATCAAAGACTTTGGACTCTCCTTTTGGGGAAAGATGGGCGGATTATAAGCATTTCCCCACCGCCGTCAACATAAAAAACTGTGGAAAAGTGCGGTTTTTACAGGGGTTTTCCGGGATGCCACGCCACAGCCCCTTTTATTGACATAATATATATCCTCGGCTATCCTTCTCCTATGCTGCTTGAAAATACCGCATCCATCCCCCAGACCATGACCACCATCCCGGCCGGGGGTGGGGCGACGGTGTTTGATTTGAAGCAAGACCCCCATGACCTGACCCCGGCGGTCGATCATCTGGTCGCCACGGTGCAGGAGACCTTGGCCAGCAACCAAAAAATCGTCCTGATGCTGGGGGAAGAACATGCAACCATATCCGAGGTCTTTTTTGCCGAGGCCCTGCGCCATGGGCTGAAAAAGGCGGGCATTGAAAAGCCCGTGATTGCAGTTGAATTACCGCATAATTTACTCGAAATGTTTCTTCCCTTACTCCCCGCAAATATTATTGGCGAGGAGCCTTTGCAGAAAACAAGAAACGCACTCACCACCCTGAAACAGAGCGACCCAAAAGCCTATAACAACCTGCAAACACTTGTCTGCTCGGCTTGCAAGTGGGGGGCCACCCCCATCACGCGGCTTGAAAATCTTACCACTTGGCACGCCGATACCGTCGATATCCGCTCGATTGATCTGGCGAGCAAAATGAAGGGGCCTCTTGACTATACCGACCCGACAACACGCGATTACATCACAAAATATGCCGCATCAGGGGATGCGGTGGATGCAGAAAATATTGATGCCAGAAGCCCAGATGGCCTGCGCCTGCGGAATATCTTTATGGCGCAGCAGATCAACACCATCCTGTCCGAAGAGCAAACACGTGTCGTTATCCTGAAAACAGGGAAGTGGCATCTTGGTGGAAATAATCAAAAAGGGGGGGACTATATCAATTCACTGCATGGCCGTCTCACCACGCCAGACCCGAAGATGGGGCTTCACCTCGACCCAGCACAAACGCGGCTTATTTCCGTCTTCCCAGAAAACTGGGGAGAGGGTTTTGAACAAACCCCACCGCCAGAAGCACAAAGTACGATGAACAATCCCGATACGATCCTGATCCGCGGGGCGGTTGAGGCCCGCCATAATCAAAATCATTCTTTCTGCGGCTCTTTTGCAGAGGAAATCGAAACCCTGACAGCACTCTTCAACAAAAACGGCACGGGCACACCCAGCATC
>JAKQGS010000091.1 GCA_029556045.1 Pseudomonadota bacterium
CAATCACCCCAAGCCCCATGTAGGGGGCGAATGCATTAAAGTAGGGGGCCTGGATGGAAATTCGCTGCCCGGTGATGGCTTCCGACACAATCGGAAAAATGGTGCCGATAAAAACAATGGCCGCAAAGGACAGCAGGAGAAACTGGGTCACCACCAGGGCTGATTCCTTGGAAATCCCCCAGACCTTTTCCGTTTCGGAGGGCAAAATCGACGGGGCCCGCAGGGCGTAGAGCAGCGAGCTGCCAAAGGCCAGGGCTGCTAAAAACGCCAGATAGTTGGGTCCAATGGGGGACTCCGCAAAGGAGTGCACCGAACTCACCACGCCGGAGCGGGTGATAAAGGTCCCGAAGAAACACATGAAAAAGGAGGCGATAGCCAGCACCAACGTGAGTCGTTTCAGATGCCCTAACTTTTCCTGCACCAACAGGGAATGCAGGGAAGCGGTGCTCAACAGCCAGGGCAGAAAACTCGAGTTTTCCACCGGGTCCCAGGCCCAATAACCGGCCCAGCCTAATTCAACATAAGCCCAACGGCCCCCCAGAGTGATGGCGGCGGTCAGAAAGCACCAGGCAAACAGGGTCCACCGTCGGCAGGTCTTCAACCACCCTTCCGTGATGTCGCCATAAGCCAGGGCCGCAATGGAATACGCAAAGGGAATCGCCAGCGCGGTGTAACCAAGAAAAAGCAGGGGAGGATGGCTGGCCATGTAAATATTCTGCAGCAGCTCGTTCATGCCCCGCCCGTCGGGGGGCGCCGGGATGGAGCGGGCAAACGGATCGGAATAACTCACCGCCAGGTAATACATCCAGCACAGCACAATCTGGAGCGCGGCGGATACATAGGGCATGATATGCTCGTTATCCTTGGCATGGGTCCACACCGCCACGGTCGCCAGAATCGTCAGCAGGAGCGTCCACAGCATATGGGACCCCTCCAGCGAGGACCAAAAAGCGGTGAACGTATAAAGGGCCGGAAGATCGGTGCTGGAGTTTTTCATCACGTAGGCGATGGAAAAATCCCGGGTAAAGAGCGAATACACGAGGACACCACTGGCGATCAGGGCCAACACCATCGTACTGGTGAGGGCCATCTTGGCGGAGAGGTACAGACGCCGGTGCCGCAGACGTGCCGCCGCCACCGAAGCTAAAAAGCCATAGCCGGTGGCTATGGCGCATAGAAAAAGCAAATAAAATCCGATATTTGAGAGCATGAAAACCCCTTTGGCGGAAAATTCCACCCCTGATTTTGGGGTAGAACACTCAGAAAAGCAACCCCTACTCTTGGGTTGCCCCAGGACAAAAAAACCTGTAAATAAGCGGAACTGCGGACCATCAAGGCCGCCAACGGAATCCCGAAACATGCCAACCGTTTACGTAAAAACCCTCGGGTGCAAAGTCAACACCTACGACAGCCACGCTTTGGAAACCCAATTCAAGGCGCTGGGTTATGATTTGGTGGATGATCCCGCCACGGCGGACATCAGCATCCTGAATACCTGCAGTGTGACCAATAATGCGGATCGCGAGGCCCGTTATCTGCTGCGCCGCTTTCGCCGGGAAAACCCGGCGGCCCTGGTGGCCGCTACCGGGTGTTACGCCCAGACCGATTCCGCCCGACTGGTGGCCATGGATGAGGTGGATCTGGTTTTTCCCAATCAGGTGAAAGACGAGGTGGTGAGCACCCTGCACGATGTCTTCCGCAAAAAACAAGCGGGAGAGGACGGCCCCTCCGCCAAATTGCCGGAGCAGATCACCGCCGTCAGTGAAAACAAACAGGGGCACTTTAAGTCATCACTCACCCTGTTCGAGGCTGATCCCAGCCAAACCCGCGCTTTTCTGAAAATCCAGGACGGCTGCAATGGTTTCTGCGCCTATTGCCTGATCCCATACGCCCGAGGCGCCAGCCGCAGCGTCAGTCCCGATGCGGTGTTGGGAGAAATCCGCCGTCTCCTCAATAACGGCATCCAGGAAATCGTCTTCACCGGCATTCATATTGGGGATTACGGCGAGGATTTTGCGGCGGATCAAACCCCTATCCGCTCCATGGCGGCCCTGCTGCGGGAAGTGACCCGTTGGCCGGACATGGTGCGCTACCGCATTTCCTCCCTGGAGCCAAACGAACTCACGCCGGAGCTGCTGGAC
>JAKQGS010000100.1 GCA_029556045.1 Pseudomonadota bacterium
TCCTGCGCGATCGCCGCGGAAATGGTGGCCTGGTACAAATCCCAAGGATTGACCCCCACCGCAGTGCTGGATCGAATCTTCCGCCGGCATGGTGTGTATCAGGAATCTCTCTATACCATCACCCTGCCGGGTATGGATGGCGCGCAAAAAATAGCCGCCATGATGCAGCGGCTCCGACAAAACCCGCCGCGGGTAATCGACGGAGTCAAAGTGACAAAATTGCGGGATTTGCAAAATTGCCAAACTTACGACGTGACCGATGCTGGCATTAAACCCAGTGGTTCTATCGATTTACCACCATCGGACGTGTTACAATTCTTATTGGCGGACGGCACCAAAGTCAGTGTGCGTCCTTCCGGCACGGAGCCTAAAATCAAGTTTTACGTGTCCGTGCGGCAGCCGATTGAGTCGACATTGCCCGAGGAAGAGCTGCAGAAGGTCAAGGCTCACTGCCGGGAGAGAACCCAGCGGATCGAAGCGACTTTTACCGCTCTGGCGCAATAGCGACCGCATACTGAAGCCCAAACGTTGACAGGGATGTGGAAAGGGAAGTCCATACCATGAAAATCCGGCTTTTATTGTTGTCCGCAATTCTTGCTTTGCTGACCCTGGTTGTGGGAGTTCCCATGACACAGGCTCAGGAAGCCTATCGCAAAGCGGTGGAAGGCAAGGAAAACGTCAAGGACAAGCTCTATCCCAAAAAGAAAAAATTTGAATTGAACATACCCAATGCTGGCCTGGTGTTAAACCAATCCTACGTCAACACCTTCTTGATCGGTGGCGGATTTACCTACTTTCGCACGGAAGAATGGGGTTTTGGTCTGGATTTTACCTTAGCCAGCAATAGCGACAAGCCAGAGCGGGAGTGCATTGAAACCTTTTATAACGATCCCCTGGACGAAATTGGTGAGCCCTGCGGAGGGGCTGATGTGATTACCGGGACCAGTGGCAATTATGGGCCCGCCTATGTGCCGATCCGCGAAATTCAAAACATCATTGCCCTCAACCTGGCTTGGAATCCCGTGTATGGTAAGCAATTGATCTTCCTCAGCGCCACCAGCTATTTCGATCTTTTTGTGGACATGGGATTGGGTTTGGTGAGCTCCCGTTATTATCCGAAAGAAGAGATATTGCGAAACGGTAGCAAGTCGCGGGGGCAATTCAATGAAAACGGCAGCAACCCCGGGCCGGCGGGCGATCCCGCCCATATCGGTGCGGACGTGGATGAAGATTATGCCTACGGATCCTCCGGTCGACCGGATCCAGAAAATCAAACCAATGTGGCGGCGATTTTTTCAGTGGGACCAAAGTTCCACTTTGCCGATCGTTTTCATATCAAACTCTTTTTGCGCAACATTACCCTTTTGGGGACACCCACGGGGTTTGAGAATATCTTTGCCTTATACGGCGGCGCCGGCATGCGATTTTAAGGCGGGGTGATATCGCCATGGGCCGCTCATCTAAAAAACTATCCAAAAATCCGATGAAAGCCAAGGTTAAAGCCCCGGCCAAAGTGACACCGACATCGGTGCCCTTTTCCTATCACCCATCGTGGCTGACGGATGCGGTGCAAGCTTGGGTCTTTTGGCTGGGGGTATTGGGTGTTGCCGCAGGCCTTGGTTACCTGACGTTTTGGCAGATATTTGAATACGATACTTTTCATCTCACCAAAGCTGGTCAGCTGATTGTGGAGCGCCGCGGTTTTACCTGGGTGGATGAATGGAGTCACACCATCAAGGGGCAGCCCTGGTACCATTTTCAGTGGTTGGCATCGGTCATCATGGCCGCAGCAAAAGCGATGGGGGAAGGCTGGTCAGGATTGGTATGGTTGCGAAGCCTTTGCACCACCATCCTGTTCAGCACTTTTAGTTTTCTGATCTACCAGAAAATGCGCGCTGGCGTCCGTCCTCTGGTTTTGGCAGGGATGCTATTACCATGGATGTATCTCATGGTCTGGTTGCGGTTACAGATGCGCCCCGATATCTTTGGTATCATCTGTTTCGCCGGATTGCTGGGGGTGTTGCATGGAATACGAAACGCAACGTCCAAACGGGGTTGGGGCCTTGGGGTCATTTGGCTTTGGGCCAACCTCCATACGGGCACGGTTCCCTTGGGGATCTTTGTGTATGGGCTCTATCAATTCACTTCCACTCATGGTTTTGCCGAGCAACTGCGGCAGAAAATCCTTTGGAGCGGTGCTGCAGCCCTCTGCTGGTTTGCCACCCCCTTGGGGCATCATATCCTCGAAGTATTATTCCTGAACTACCAGACCCCGGAAAACCCCGACCTGCAGCCACTGACCTGGAAATTTTTTCAATTCGATAATGGCGGGTGGAGTTACATGCTCTGGGTTCCCTATACGATACTAGGATTTATCGGGATCGCACGGGACGAACGCATTCGGGAGCCTTGGGGACGCCTGTTTGGTTTGATCGGAGGCCTTGTTTTTACCGGTTTGGTCTTTCACCGGATGCGGACGATTCCTTACCAGGTGATCTTTATGTTGCCATTTGTGGCCGCACAATTGAATGCTGGGTCACGCTTAATTTGGGGATTGCGACCCCTGTGGTCTCTGGGAGTTGCAGCGACCTTGCTCTACTTCTTTTGGGGAGTGGCCATGCCGGTACAGGTTAGTCAGATTGCGGTACCCCGTGGTGATTCCGTTTCCAAAACCTGGAATCCGGTGGATGCGGCTGAGTTCATGAAAAGACTAAAACCGCAGAGGGAGCTGCTCAACCACTATAACTTCGGCGGTTATTTAATCGGTGAACTTCCCGAATATCCTGTTGCCATCGATGGTCGGGAACTGCCGTTCTTGAAATTCGAGCGGGAAATGTCTCACGCGCGACAAACTCCAGAGGATTGGGGAAGTTTTCTGACCCGGCACAAGATCAATGTTGTCATGGAAAAAACCCCCGAAATGCAGCCCCTGGAATTGAAAACCGTGCGTGAATCCTACAAACACCTGTATCCAGCGGAACGCTGGTCGTTGGTTTACACCGATACCCTCGCGATGATCTTTTTGCGGCGGATCCCCGAACACAGTCAACAGATTGCCCAGTACGAAAACAAAGGTGGCATTTTGGGTGGCGTGGGTGGCGGCGGCCGTTCGTTCCGGGAAAATGAATTGGAGCAATTAAAGGGGCAGGATCCTGCTCTCTATAATTCCATTCAAGACGTTCTGGAAGATGTGAAACGGCGCAGTGGCGGGGTACCGCCGCAACCACCACCACAGCCGGCGCAACCAAAAGCGCCCTAATTGAGATATTATTTGCGGAACAGGCTTCCCAATTTCTGGCGTCGCCACTGAAATATCTTTTCCACATCTGCATTCACAAACGGCGCCGACACCAGAGGGCCCAGTATTGGGACTGGAACTTTGTACTGAATATGGTCCGTCATCAGTGTTCCCCCACCTAGTTCCGCAAAAGAATGGGTGTGGTGCCAGATCTTAAACGGGCCTTCCTCCTGCTCATCCACAAATCGCAGAGGAGGCTGCCATTCGCTGATGCGGGTGCGCCAATGCAGCGGTATTCCGTGCAGTCGCAGGCGATAATCAATGAGGGTATTGTGCCGGATCTCCGTCGATGGTGTGATTTGCCGGACGTGAAAGTTCAACCAGGGCGGTGTGATCGTCTCAAGATTTTTTTCCGCCGCAAAAAAGGGCCATATCTCCTGCGGTGTCTGGGGAAACCATTGATGGTAGAGGGCATGGATGACGCCGTTGTCCCGTGATGACCCGTAAATATTTTCGAGTGCATCCCGAAGTTGGGGGAAGGCAAATGAAAAGCGATGGCTCCTGGCATAAGATGGGAGGACTCGTTGGCTTTCCAAAAACAAGGCGGCCCGTTCTCCCAGGGTCAACCGTGGCACCAAAGCCGGGATGCGGGGCCAGGCGGGTACGCCGAAGATGTGAGCCAGCTCCCGATGCAGATCCGCAAAGGGGATCGGCTCCGGCGAGACGGCATTGACCGGCCCTTTCAGGTGATCGTGTTCCAGAATCCACACGATCAGGTGCACGAGATCTTCCAGATGAATCCAGCTCACCCAGTTGCGGCCTGCCCCAATATTGGCGCCAAGACCTGCTGCATAAACCTGGTTCAGCTTTTGGAGCGCGCCGCCCCCCATGCCCAAAACCATGCCAGTGCGAAGCGTGGCACAGCGGAATCGATCCGCCAATGGGGCTGCTTCCCTTTCCCACTGCCGGCAGACATCCGCCAAAAATGTTTTTCCTGGCGGGTCACTCTCCGAATGTTGCTGATCCCCCTGATCCCCGTAATACCCAACGGCGGATCCCTGGATGAAAACTTTAAGAGATGAAGGATTTTGGTCTTGAATGGCTTGTACCAGCTTGCGAGTAGGCAGTACGCGTGAGTCAACGATGCGTTTTTTCTGCTCGCTGGACCAGGATTTCTCCGCAATGGGTTCACCCGCCAGATTGACCACAGCAAATACGTCTTCAAAAACACCTTTTGGCAGACGATAGCTCTGATCCTGCCATGATATGGCTTCGCAGGGATAACTCAGGGTTGGCAAAACCTTGGAGGGATTACGGCAGATGACACGTATGGTGTAGCCTTTTTGCACCAGAAAACGGCCCAATGCTTGCCCAATAAAGCCGGTGCCTCCCGTCAGCAGGATGTTTTTTTTCATGACAGATCCTTTCTTACAGGCGGTCATAATGTAGAGGGGCAACAACAGCGGGATGGTATCCCAGCCGAATATTTTGGAGAATCAGAAAAACCAATTATTTTCAAAAAATAACTTAAGTTTAGCTCGAATTGGACCGATCAATGGAGACCAATGGTAAGATGTTCTTAAGTCGATTCAAAGGGGATGGCATTTATGAAAAAGCAAGGTTTCCTGGCTCTATTGTTGTTGGGAATCAGCGCAAACGGATGTCTGCCGGCGCAAAAGACTGAAACTGTCGGCACCAGCCGCAAGAAGGTCAGTGGATTTGATGCGTCGCGCGAATCGTCGGAGGGTGGAGAAACCTTCGAGATGAAACTCAAGCTGGCGGTGGCGACGGATTTTTCCAACGAGGCTTCTGAACTTCAGGGGATGTTAAAGACCTACCGTGTTTCGGCCAAGCCGGTCGCGGACGAGACCTGTGCTACGTTGAAAAATGTGGAAGAGAATGTTGCCTTTGGTTATGGCGGCTTTCGGTTGGTGCTGGACGCCAGTTGCCGTTACGCCGTGACGGTGGAGCTGGGACAAGGGCCAGAGACGGGTAGCATTAGTGACGGCTCAAGTCCTTTGAATGTTGCCTATTATGGAATCAAGGAGCCGCTGCAGGTGACTCAAGAGGCTTTACCGGCGGATGGGTATATGAAGTTTACGCTGGAACTCCTGCCTGCAGGAGTCTCGGCGGGATTTAAAACAAGTCAAATCGTGCTTGAAAAATTAGCTGGGGACGCTGATGTAACCAATGAAAAGGTGATCACCCAGACCCCCGCCACGAAAGGTGTTAGCACCAATCAGGGGGCATTTGATGATGCGGAAGAGACACCCAGCACCACCACACCTCCCGCAACAACCGAAGAAAAGCCTGCCACAACCACGCCTCCGCCTCCACCACCTGCAAACGAAGATCCTTTGAATGATTTTTAAGGGACCTTTGCAGAAGTTTCTAATGAAAAGTCATAACATCCCCGCCCTTTTGGCGGGGTTTTTGTTTTAAAAACAACAGCTTAAAAGATTTATTAATATTAAATTAATATGCTATTGCCTTGCCAATTTTAATGGTGTAGTTAAAAAAACAGCTTCTCGTAAGCGTTTATCAAGATGATAAACCTCTACAATTAAAGAAGTGAAGAATCATTAAAATTGAGAACTTGGGGGGCAACGACGGTGAAATCGTCTAATATTCTGATATCCACTTTTCTATTGGCATTTTTTATCGGTTGCGCCCGCGATCATGAGACCAGTCGTACCGCCGATGGCGAAGCCGCTCCTTATTCCACGGTGTGCACCAACGGATCTCTGCGCTGCCAGGAGCTCTACGAATTCAGCCTTTTGAAAATTAGCGCTGACTCCATCATGCCGGAATTGATCGAAGACAAAAGTGCCCAGGAAAAATTCTCGCTGGCCAGTTTTGAAGCCAATCTCAAGTCATACTTTATCGACACTTTAGCGCGTGAGATGGAATTGGCCCTCAACCAATTGATTGAAGGTCGCTCATTTAAAAAATTTTCCAGACAACAATCGCTGCACCTCAGCAAGATCTACGTGGTGGAAAGAGATCGTGACAGCCTGCGCACGAAATTGGATGGTGATGGGCGAGTTGGCGGCACCAAAGAAGGCAGTGGTAACTCCCTGTTGGCGCGTTTGCGGATTCTGGGGGTAACCTCCAACTTCAATATTGAAGCCATCTTTATTAACAACGAAACCGGCGAAAGTTACACCATGCTTGTGGGGGAACTTCCGGTGAATGTTACCTTGCGGCAGATCGGTGGCTCTGCCAAGGTCAGCCTGGGAGAATTGGTTGGTTCGGTTTTGAAAGTGCCGGCTCTGCAAAAGATCATCGAGGATTATATCCTTAACGTCTCCCTGGGCGCTTCAGTTGAAGTTGGCTCACTGAAAGTCTATTCCGATGCCGAAGACATGGGGCAGACTTACATCTTTAACCGGGGATCGGATCGTCAGACGGAGCGAAGTTTTAGTCGCATGGCGGAGAAACTAGCCACCGCTTTTGCCCGTGATATCTGTGAGCCATTTACCGGGAACATCTGCGACCTCAAGCAGGATACCACTGAGCAGATGTCCACCAGCATCATCGAAAAAATCAAGATTATCGGTATTTCAAAATGTGTTGAAGCCTCAGATGCTGGCGGACGTTACCTCTACGTAAAAGCTCCCAAGGTACTGATGCCTAATGATCCCCTGACGGTATATGCCCCAGTGGAGGGGGACGTAACCGGATATCGGAAACGCAAGGGCAACGCCAAGGTGGAAGGTCCGGTTACTATTGCGGTGCAAGAGTCCTGTGGCGGGGAGTTGGCCAGCAACGAGAGTTGCTACCGTGTGTTGCTCAGCAACCCAGGATTTCTTTCTTCCGATCCTAAGATTACCTGTTCGGTCGTGAATAACGGTCACCTAGTACTTTCGCCACTGACGGATGACCTTATTCAGTAGTCGATATTTCTTTGTATCATCTCTTTTGGGCGGGTGTTTCGGTGACGAAGCACCCGCCAGTTCTATTTCGCATCCATAAACGCCACGATTGCTGTGTTGTGATGCGCCGCTCACATCCTCATGTACTTACTCTTATGTACACTCCGGTGTTCGCGGCTTTCACGCCTTGCACTCGCGGCGTTTCTGGATGCTCTGGTTTATCCGCAATCTTAGAAGGGGATGTCGTCCAAGCTGGGTGTTCCCGGGCCCCCAAAGTCATTCATCATAGGGGGTTCTGAGGGTTGATAGTTAGGCTGACCGCTGGGCTGCTCGGAGCGGGACGCTGTTCCGCCACCGACAAATTGGACATTTTGCGCAACAATTTCGGTTGAGTAACGCTTTTGTCCGGTCGCTTTATCTTCCCACGAACGGGTTTGGATCCGACCTTCTACATAAACGGAACGGCCCTTGCTTAAATATTTTGCACAGTTTTCCGCCTGTTTATTCCATACAATGACCCGGTGCCATTCGGTGGATTCCTGGCGGTTGCCATCCTTGTCGTTGCGAACATCGGTGGTGGCAATATTGAGGGTGCAGACGGCGGCGCCACTCGGGGTGTAACGAAGTTCGGGATCCTGGCCTAAATTGCCTAAAATAATGGCGCGGTTGACGGATGCCATGTGCTATCTCCTTGTATAAATTGGCTAATTGTTGTCCCCAGCGATCCAGCCATAACTCGTGAAACCGTTGGCAGGCCATGTCTGCACTGCTATCTGCGATTGAGGGATCGTTGGAATCCTGTTGCCGTCATTTATAGCGGATGACCGTGGGGGAATGACAGGAAAAAATTCGGATGGACGAGACTTGCCATTCAGTGACATGGTAAAGTGCTGATTCTTCACCAAACAGTTGATAGGGAGACTCCGTGACAATGAACGGTTTGATGGCGGGCGCAGGTGGCTCCGGGTTCCTAAGATACTTAATGATCGGTTTGTTTTGGGGAGTCCTGACCGCTGCATGTGCCAACGAAGAAAAGTTTCCTGACCTGGGATTGAATTTTGGGGGACCGGTCGGTCTCGATGTCAGCGCGGATGGTCAGTATTTTTATGTGCTCAATTCCGATTTTGAACGCACGTATAACGAGGGGTCCATCCTAATCATCAAAGAGGATGGCACCAAGGTCAGGGCTCTCTCGACGGCTCGGATGGGGCGGGGACTCAAAGTGGCTGGTCAGCGGATGCTGGCCTTCTACGACAGCGATGGCGAAGACACGGCGCCGAAGGTGGAGTATTACGATCTATCCACGCCCGAAGAGCCTCGGCTAGTGAACACATGGGAACTGGATTGCAGCCCTATCAATGTGGAATTGCGGGGCGACTACGTCCATTTTGCCATTGCCTGCCTCCGGGGTGGGCTCTATATCGGCACTTTTGCGGATGATCCCGCTCAATCAACGGTTAAAAAAGTGCGCGACTACGGCATCAACCGGCGAGCGATGTTTCTGGATACCAAACGGGAACTTCTCCTGTCCTTTGTCTCTGATATGGGGCAGCAGGATTCCGGGGATGGTACGTTTGAAGATCTGAAATCCTACAACGATAGCGGCGACGAAATCGCCGGCTCCGGCAGCAACGAGATACCGGACAGCTTTGAAAATACCAAAGCCAGTCGACGGCGCATCAGTCAGCGATATGTCTACCAATATGCGGTCTATGACATCAAAGCGGAACGGGAGGCGCAGCCTGAGAGTTTCCCCCTGCGTAAACTCAATGATACCAAGGATCCTTCCGCGGACCTGGAGTTGCGGTGGCTCTATTTCAACCTGTTTAATGCGGACGGGACGCCGGACACACCGGAAACCGTGCGTAATTCAGGAGTTAAAAACTATCGAACCAATTTCTGGGAGGCCAAGCCGGCACCTGAAAGTGGTGATAGTTTTTATCTATCTCAGAGGGGAACGGTGGAACGGTCCAACAATGTGATTAAGGTTTCCATCATCGGTGATTTGCGTACCCAGGCCGGTGACGATGGAACTCAAAAAGCGCCGCTGACCCCGAATGTTTTGCAATTTGAGCGGGTGTACGGTTTCAAGGGGGAGTTGGACGGCCTGCATTATCCCGGGGACTTTGTCATCCGCAAGGTTGGGGGGCAGGACCTCTTGGTGGTCAATCATTTCAGGGATCTGGTGTATTGGAAGGCTAGCGACCGTCGTTATTCTCTGGCGGCCAAGGTCATGAATCAGGGCTTTTGGCTATCAGAGCTGAAGTCCACCGACCACAACCAGTCCTATTATCAGATTGCCATGAATCAAAAGGGGCGGGCGATCTCCCTGTCCTATTATGGCGGCTCCGTATTCCTCTTGGATGTTCAGCCGGGCGCTGATATAAGTGTGGTAAACCAGATATTTTAGAAGTTGGTGAAAGCTCCGCCCCGCAAAGGCGGGACGTCGTGGACGGGTGAGGATTTATGCACCTAAAAAAACTTATCATTTCGGGATTTAAGTCCTTTGCTGACAAAGTGACTTTAAACTTTGGCTCCGGTATTACCGGCATTGTCGGGCCTAATGGCTCCGGCAAGAGCAACGTGATCGATTCCGTGCGCTGGGTCATGGGTGAGCAAAACGCCAAACATTTGCGGGGGCAGGTGGCCACCGACATCATCTTTGCGGGTTCCGATAAAAGGAAGCCGTTGGGAATGGCGGAGGTCACCCTTGTTTTTGACAACACTGAGCCTGGAGCGTTTTGTCCACCGGAATACCGGCATGAACCGGAAATCTCACTCACCCGGCGCCTCTATATCGACGGGGAACGGGAATATCTCATCAATCGCAAGCCCTGTCGATTGAAGGACATTGTTAATTTTTTCGCCATTACCGGATTGGGTGGCCGCAGTTATTCGATGATCCAGCAGGGGCAGGTTGATCGGATTCTGAATGCCAAGCCCGAGGACGTGCGGGAAATTCTGGAAGAAGCTGCCGGAACGCTGGTCTTCAAAAACCGCCGGGCGTCCGCGCTTAAAAAACTTGAAATGACCAACGACAACCTGTCGCGGGTGGAAGACATCATTACGGAACTGTCCCGTCAGTTGGAAGCTCTCAAGGGGCAGGTGGAAAAGGCGCAAAAGTGGAAAGAACTTTCCGTGGAGTTGCGTCGCGAAGAGCTCAACCTGTTTGCCCATAATTATGTGCACTTCAATGAACGATTTGTGGAATTGCAGAGTCTGTTGGATGGCGAAACCGACAAAGAAATCGGGTTTATGGGGGAGTTGGCTCACCTGGAAGCCCGCTATGAAGAATTGCAGCAAATTCTCAATGAAGCCGACCCTGAGTTGGAAGGGCTGCGCGAAGAGATATCCATTATTCGCGAACAAATCGCCCGTTCGGAAAGCACCATTGCTTCCTCCAATGTGGTGATTGAAAGCGGCCAAAAGCGTTTGACAGATCTGGATCGCGGTATCGATGAGGATACGGAAAGTCTGAAATCTCTGGAAGTGCAGATGCAGGACGCTTCTGCCCGTCTTGGTGAGGCGCAGTCTGCCGAGGAAAGCCTGCGGCAGTTGATGGAGGACTTTCAGAACGAAGTGGACTCCGCTGAAGAGGCAGCCCTGGTATTTCAGAATCGTCGCGATGAACTGGATCTGCAGCTTAAAAGTGTGGATCGCATGCTGGAAAGCAACGGTCTGCGGTGCGAGGCTATCGAGCGGGACCGCCAGCGTATCGTTATCGAACTGGGTCAAAACGGCGAACGTATTCAAAGCCTCAAGATCGATTTAGGCAATCTTGAAAAGAGCGCCGTGGAAACCCGTGCGAAAACCGCCGACAAGCAGACGGGTTTAGATCAGGATATCGCCCGCAAGCAGCAGCTTGAACAGGCTGTGGCCCACCGCTACGAAGAGATTAAAGTTCAGGGGCTGCGTCGGGATGAGCTGCGGGAGAAGTTTTTTACCGCCAAAGCCCGCAGTGCCTCAATGCAGGAAATGGAAGGTGGATTCGAGGATACGGTTGCCATTTTAAAAGAGCTGCGGTCATCGCCAGAATTTGATCAGAATTTGGCAGCTGGTATGCTGACGGACCTGATCAGCTTTGAGGAGAACTTTAAGACACTCAACGCATTGGTGGCCAGCAGCTTTGAACGTTGGGCCGAGCGAATTGTTGTGCCGCGAATTGAGGATTTGGAGAGCCTGGCAACCTGGGTTCAACAAAAGAAAATGGGCGGGTTCCCCGTCGTCGTGGCAGCATCCGCCGATAGTGCCGAGGTGATCGCGCAACGCCAGCAATGGGCGGAACGTCACGGGATGAGACCTCTCCGGGACTTTGTGCGGGTTCAAGAGGAGACGGTGGATCTGACGGCAGTCTTGTCGCGGCTCTACTTTGCCGAGCAGGATTCCCTCTCGGTCCTGGCTATGTCTGAGATGCCACGGGGAGTGGTATTATTTACGTCCCGTGGATTAGCGGTATATGAGCCGCATATTTTTATGGTGACCGGTGGCAGCGCCACCAAGGGGATCTTAAGCCGCAAGAACGAAATTGAAAGCCTGCTGCAGAATATCGTCCAGATTGAAGCGGATTTAGCGGAGTTGAATGATGCTATAGATAGTTTGGAGGCCGAACAATCCAGCGATCGCCAGGCTATTGCAGACATCGATGCCACCCTGAAGAATCTTAACCATGACCATCTAGCGGTGTTGGCGGAACTTCAGGCTGTTACACAACAGATGGAGCATAAAAAGGATCTGCTGGCTGAAGTCGAACAGCGATGTCGCGCTTTGGAGGATTCAGACCGCGCCTTTATCCGGGAGTTGGAAGACCTTGGCCAATCCCGCATCAATCAAGGTCTTGAACGCGAAAATATTATGACGTCCCAGGATTCTCTCAAAGACGAAGCAGCATCTGTTGAAGATCGTCGCGAGGAAATTCAGCGGCAATTCAATCAGAAAAAAGTGGATTTGGCCAAATCGGAGGCCAGGGCTCAGGCGATCCAGGAGAATTTTGTCCAAACGCAAAAACAGGTGGAGCGTTTGCAACAATCACTGCAACGCCGTTATGAGGAGCGGGAAAAGATCCTTGCGGAC
>JAKQGS010000114.1 GCA_029556045.1 Pseudomonadota bacterium
ACGGCTGCCCTCTACAATCTTTATGCTGCGTATTCCCCCCTGAGTCTCAGGACAGAGGTGGTTTCGTTATCGATGCCGCTTCATGGGGGACAGGAGGAATCCCATCTTGCTTTTGTGGTGGAGCCGGCCGTGGAAGCTGCCCGGCGTTTTAAGCTGGTGCCGACCCTTCCATCCATGGGGGCGCTTGTCCCAGGAGAAGGTGAGGGGATAAACGACGAGGATCGCAAACGCCTCCAACAGCTGCGTGGGGTGGTGGCGCTCCGTGCACTTCAAAAGGAGACCGTCGAACAAACCCAGGCAAAGTTGCGGCAAAAAACGGCGAATTTATCCCCCGTTGATGAGTTTCGGCGGCTGATACAGGACATCCCGGCCGCTATGGAGAATGCGGGTCTGACGGCGGCCGGTGAATCCCTTTCGTCGGCTGATCTGCGCCGCAGGCTCGAGCAGGAATGGGAGGCTCGCCGCGGGAGATGGGAGGAAGAAGGGAGAAGACTTGCGAATCAACTTAGTCCTATTCAGTCGCTGCGGGTTTTGGTCTTTCAAACCATGGTCCTTCATGATCAGTGGGCCTTACTTCATTTTGGCCCGCAAAATACGGCAGGACTGCGGCTAGAGGATATCGTGCTGTTCCGGAATCCAAAAAATAACGTGCTGGTACCCTTACCCTCCGGCTGGGGTGATGCAGCAATCTTTGCGACAAGCGGTGCCACGCGCGCGATTTATCGGGAGCGTCTGAAGAGCCTGCGTCAGATCAGTGCAAACTGGCCTGCTTTGCATCAAAAACAATTGCTGCAAGCCTTGCAGGAAATCAGCGGCAAGCAGGAAGTCCTGCTGCACACTATTCAGGGCATCACCACTCTTCATGAAGCAGACAAGCATGCATTGGAGCAGGGTGTGGCGATCTTTCTGAGTGCCATCTGGGAAGTATTTCCGGACATGCAGGCACCCATGAAAGCCGTGAAGGATCAATCTCCGTCTCCATAAAGGGGGAATTCAATATGGCGCGATATGTTGTGCTGGTGATCGGAAATCTTTTGGCGGGCCTGGGGTTTTTTCTCCTCGGACGTTTGGGATATACCATGGCCACGGTGGTAGGGGGGCCATCGCCGGTCTGGCCGGCGTCAGGGCTGGCGATTGGTATCGTTTACCTCTGGGGGCGCCAGTACCTATCTGGTCTGGCCCTTGGGATATTAGCCTATAATTTTTCCATTGGACGTGGATATGGGGTGGAGTTTCTCAATTCGGTAGGAAACATCATGGCTCCCCTGATCGGTGCCTGGTTGATGCAGCGAATTGCCTCCTGGAAATTTAAATCGCGGATTCATGTGTTTGCGATTCAGGTTGCGATAGGGTCTCTGGCGGCATGTACCATCAGTGCGATGTTTGGCGGTGTCAGTCTCTGGACGGGGCAAGTGGTGACCTTGGAGCAACTGCCAACCGCGTATTGGACCTGGTGGGTGGGGGATTTTCTGGGCAATCTGGTCATTCTCCCCCTGATGGTGGTGCTAGCGGATCGCAATAATCATTGGTCTTGGAAGGATGTCCGACCAGCTATTCCCTGGCTGGCTATGGCGGCAGCTTGTTCCTACTTCATCCTGTGGGAGTCCCATGCCAATGCTTTCCTACTGGCGGTGTTTCCCCTCTTGATTTTGGGGATGTCCCGTTTGGGGCGCCTTTGGGTCGGGCTTACCATGTTGGCGATTGCCATCGTGGCATTGTGGGCGACCGTGAATAATCAGGGTCCATTTATTCTCGGGACATTTAACAACAAGCTGCTGGAGGTGCAGATATTTCTGGCGGCCATGGCCTTTACCTCACTGCTTTGTGCCGATTACCGCTTTTTTGCGGAACGCCGCATGGCAGACCTGGTTTTTCTCATCGGTGCGATTGCCACCAGTCTGGTGATTCTCACCATTCAAACCATGGCGGATCAAAGGGATCAGCGGCGCTTTGAACGTTTGGTGACGGAGTCCGAAGCATCGATCCAGAACCGCTTTGCCACCTATGAGGGAGCCCTCTGGGGAGCTCGCAGTATCTTTGCCATGAAGGAGCAGGTGGACCGAAAGGATTGGCAGGAATATGTCAATGCACTCAATCTGTCGGAACGATATCCGGGTATTTTGGGGGTGGGGGTTATTTTCCCCGTGTCCAGACAGGACAGTGCAGCATTTGAGGAACGACAGCGTGCCAGCGGTTTGCCAGACTTTCGGATTAAAACGGTTCCCCAGTCGACGGAGCAAAGTTCGGGATTCCAACAGAGCGAACAGTATGTGATCACATACATTGAACCCTTGAGCATCAACCTTCAGGCTGTCGGCCTGGATATCGGGTCGGAAATTAATCGTCGCGCGGCGGCAATCCAAGCCCGAGACACCGGGCGTAGCACCTTGACACGTCCCATCACCTTGGTTCAGGACCGCAAGCAACGGCCGGGGGTGCTCATTTTTTTGCCGATTCAACGCTCTCACTTTGTAGCAGCAGACGGGCTGGATCCCACAGCTCCCTTTAAAGGCTGGGTCTACGCGCCCGTACTGACAGAAAACTTCCTGAACGACGTCCTAGGGCGGGCCGGTCGGGAGATCAATCTTAGGGTTTCTATGCGATCTGTGAAAGAGCAGGATCAGGTGATTTATACATCATTACCTGCGGATGACGAACAGCAGGGATACCGAGCGGAACTGCGGACAATCCAAGAGCTAGGGCAGCAAAAGATTTACCTCGACTGGCAGCGCAGTGAGGGATTTGTTTCAGCCCGTGGCAATGCGGCTTCGTGGGTGCTCCTGGCGGGTGTCCTGATCTCGCTGCTGCTGGCCACCCTGGTGGGCAACCTGCAGTCTATCAACGTGCATGCGGATACGCAGGTGGAAGCAAAAACGCGGGAGTTGCGGGCACGGGAAAAAGAGTTGGCGGAAAAAAACGAAGCGATGCGTTTGGCATTGAAGCAGGCAGAAGAGGGAACCCGCGCCAAGTCCGCCTTTATTGCCAACATGAGCCACGAGCTGCGTACTCCTCTGAACGCCATCCTGGGTATGGGGCAAATTCTGCAGGAAACACGCTTGGACCGCGAACAAAAACAGTTGGTCAATACGGTGGTTACGGCGGGGGAAGGATTATTGGCACTGATCAACGATGTTCTGGATATTTCCAAAATCGAAGCCGGCCAACTCACCCTGGAAAAACAACCCATCGATTTGCCGCATCTCGTGCAACAGACTCTCGATATTCTGGCGGTCAGGGGGTTGCAGAAGGGGCTGCGGTTCATTATCCATTTTGAACCGGATCTTCCCACCGCCTGGGAAGGGGATCCCACGCGGATTCGCCAGCTGCTGATGAACATCGTGGGCAATGCCGTGAAATTTACGGAACGGGGGGAAATCGATGTGCGGGTAGCCCGCAATCACCTGGCAAACCATCCTGGCAATCTGATGATCTCCGTGCGGGATACTGGGGCAGGGATCCCCGCTGAAAAAATACCCCGCCTCTTTGAACGTTTTTACCAAGTGGATGGTTCCACCACCCGCAAATACGGGGGAACCGGCCTGGGACTGAATATATGCAAAACCATCGTTAAAATGATGGGGGGTGACATCTGGGTTGAGAGTGAAGTGGGGCAGGGATCCTGTTTTTATATGACATTAAACCTCCCTGAATACGGGGGAACTTTGTTTCGGTGGGGAGGCAATAAGGCTCCCCTGTATACCCGTATCAAGACCTTGACGCAGGATGAAGCGACAAAGTTTGTTCAAAGCAAACCGAAGGCCCCTGATACAAAGGTCGCTTCCCTGACACGGACTTGGCGTGTGCTGCTGGTGGATGACAACGAGGACAACCGGGCCCTGATTTCCGTGATGCTGCGATCGCTGCCGCTGGAGTTTGTGGAAGCCTTGCATGGTGAAGAAGCATTTCACAAGTTTCAGAGCGAAGGTCCCTTTGATCTCGTATTTATGGACATGCAGATGCCGGTGATGGATGGCTTTGTGGCCACTCGCGCCATTCGTAAATGGGAGCAGGAACATGGTCATCCCCCGGTACCCATCATCGCCGTGACCGCTTATGCCATGGTGGAGGATCAGAGACAGTGTCTGGATGTGGGGTGCAATCTGCATCTGTCCAAGCCTATTCAGAAGAAGCATTTGCTGAAGGTCCTGGGGGAGCTGATGCCACAGATTCCACATCAGCAATCCCAGAGGGAACCACCGAATGGTGATCAAAAGGTCGAGCCGGTGGCTTGAGGGGGTTGGAGAAGCCTAAACTTTATAAAGGGGTAGGCACGTCAAATCAGCTGGGAGCTGCCATTGCTCTCGCTGCGGACATTTCGAAAAATCCAGCCGCACCGCCCGCAGGGCCAGACTGTCCGGCCCTTGCCAGGGGACCGAACTGCCATACAGGTGATCCCCCCAAATGGGGACACCATGGCGAAACATTTCATAACGCAATTGATGGGATCGTCCGGTCAGGGGTGAGAGCTCCCACAGAGTCCCCGGACGTCCCTGAA